>JALWSU010000483.1 GCA_026993485.1 Thiotrichaceae bacterium
TTTTATGATTATGGGAGAACTTTGCACTCGACGTTGTCCATTTTGTGATGTAGCGCATGGTCGTCCAGCTCCATTAGATAAAGGCGAGCCGCTAAATTTAGCTAAAACCATTGCTGCAATGCAATTAAACTATGTAGTAATTACATCCGTTGATCGTGACGATTTACGCGATGGTGGTGCGGGACATTTTGTCGCTTGTATTCAAGCAATACGCAAAATCTCACCAAAAACTCAGATTGAAATTTTAGTCCCAGATTTTCGGGGACGAATGGAGATTGCCTTAGAAATTTTTCACCATGCACCGCCAAATATCTTTAATCATAATTTGGAAACAGTGCCACGTTTATATAAACAGGCTCGCCCAGGCGCTGATTACGAATGGTCACTACAATTGCTAAAACGCTTTAAAGCTGCACATCCACTGGTGCCAACTAAATCAGGAATAATGTTAGGATTGGGTGAAAAACTAGATGAAGTATTGCAAGTAATGCAGGACTTACGCGCCCATAATTGTGAAATGCTCACATTGGGGCAATATTTACAACCGAGTAATTATCATCTACCGGTACAGCGTTATGTAACCCCGTCAGAATTTAAGCAGTTAGCAGATTTTGGATATGAAATCGGCTTTAAAAACGTTGCCAGCGGCCCAATGGTGCGCTCATCTTATCATGCCGACAAACAAGCGAGTGTACTCTAAAAAAACCTCAGAGGTTATTAAAACCTCAGAGGTTTAAACCACACTTAAGCAGCAGATGTAGCCTGTTCAGCAGCCTGCTTAGCAACTTCTTTACGCACCATATCCATATCCAATGCTTTTACTTTTTCAATGATATCCTCAAGTGCCGCAGCGGGTAAACTACCTGGCTGAGAGAAAATAACAATTTGTTCCCTAAAAATCATCAAAGTAGGAATAGAACGGATTTGGAAATTGCCTGCTAAGCCCCGCTCCTCTTCAGTATTGACTTTAGCAAAAACTATCTCTGGGTATTTTTCAGAGGTACTTTCATAAACTGGCGCAAAATTACGACAAGGAGCGCACCAAGGAGCCCAAAAATCAACAATCACAATATCATTGCTTGTGATGGTTTTCTCAAAATTACTCTCTGTTAATTCAATTGTTGCCACACTAATTCCTCAAAATTTCTATTAAATAAGGTGGCATTATGACATATTTTATAAAACAACGTCACCCTTATTTTAAAACCCAAATTGTAAGGTTTTATTTTTGCTTGACTTATTAACTGATGTTAGGTGCTGAACTTGCATCAGTCTTGTCAGTACGCAGGGCAACCAATTGCCCCTACCAACGAAGTAACGAAGTAAACTGTTTAGATGATATAGGGGCAATCGGTTGCCCTTAACTGATATGCTCAATTAAGTTAAAATATCCAAACCCTTTTGCTCTAGCAAACTCAATAACTTCATAGATGGTCCGTTAGGACGTTTTTGGCCAGATTCCCACTTTTTCACGGTAGATAGGCTGGTATTTAAATACGCAGCAAACGCAGACTGACTCACTTCATTTTTCAAACGTATCAACTTGATTTGGTTAGCACTGTATTTTTTGACTGTTGGTAAGCACAAGGATTCAATTTCTCGCAGTGTTTTCAGCTTCATAGCACCAGCTTCATGCAAATCCAGCGCAGTTTCATGTACCACTTCAAGGATTGATTTATTCATCATTGTTCACCTAGATTAATTTTTTTTGCTCAACCAATTTTTTTAATGTAGCACTATCATATCCTAATAAATCAGCGGCTAATATTTGCAAGGTTTCTAGTTCGGTTGCACTAACATTAGTTTGCCGATTTTTAGCAAAGCCATAAATAAAAAACGCTTTTTCCTCGATTTTATAATCAATAATAGTACGCGCACCACCACGTTTTCCTCTACCCGGTAAAGAAATCCGTTTCTTTACAACATGACCACCGAGGTCAGCATCTATCAAGCCTTGTTCCATTTCTGCAACCACTGTTATCAATATACGATCCGCAAGTTTTTCTTTTTTAGCCCATTTATTAAACCAACGAGTTTTAAATATTTGCATATCATGTCTTAACTAATTTGGGATTGTTGGCATGAGCAGCCCTTTTTTGATGAAATACCAAGTTTTTGTAGTACTTCCTCTGGTGAATTAACATCTAGTGCTTGTGGATAATCTTTAAAAATCATCCTAATCGCTTCTTGAATGTATCTTTTATTTACATTAACAATAGTGCTTGGAACCTCCAAGTTGACAGACAAAAACACTTGATTTATTGTCTGTGAAGTTTTTTTCTTTATACTTTCCATAATTTCTCCTTTGAGGCTGTAATAAATAACCACTAAACCTTAAATTTTTGTAACCGATAACGCAATGCTCCCACTCCAATACCTAATAATTTTGCCGCTTTGGTTTGATTACCATTAGCTTCATCTAAGGCTTTAAAGATTTTTTCTTTTTCAAAATTTTCGATTAATGGATCTAAACCTTTTTGCTCCACTTGCTCAGAATCTAAGGGTAATTGTAAGTCTATGGTTTCAATTATATTGTTTTCAGAAAGCGTCATTGCCCGTTCCAGAATATTTTCCAGTTCTCGTACATTACCTGGAAAATGGTATTTTTGTAAGGCTTTGATAGCATCTTCTGATATTGACATTTGTTGCTCAGTATTTCTACTATTTAAATCGGCTAAAATTTTCGCTACTAAATCTGGAATATCTTCAGTACGGGTACGCAAAGGAGGAATGTATAGTTCTATAACATTAATACGATAAAATAAATCTTGTCTAAATTGACCTTTTTTTACTAGTTCGCCCAAATCACGGTGTGTAGCGCTTAAAATACGAACATCTACGGGAATTTCTTTATAATCTCCGACAACACGAATCTGTTTCTCCTGAATAGCCCGCAATAATTTAACTTGCATATGCAAAGGTAAATCAGCGATTTCATCCAAAAATAAGGTACCACCATCAGCAGATTGAAAAAAGCCCTGTTTATCACTATATGCTCCAGAAAAACTGCCTTTTTTATGTCCAAAAAACTCACTTTCCATCAGTTCGCTAGGAATTGCTCCACAATTAACAGGAACAAATGGTTTTTCTGCGCGAGCACTTAAAGCATGAATCATACTTGCTACAACTTCTTTACCAGTACCAGATTCACCTTTGATATAAATATGAGCTTGACTGCGTGCTAATTTTTCGATTTTAGCACGGATAGTTTGCATCGCTTTAGATTTACCAATTAACCTAGAAAGTATTGCTTGATGACGTTCAGTTTCTTGCTGATTCCGACTTGAATTTTGGCTGTTTTTGGGTAATTGTAAAGCATTTTTAACTAAATTGCGTAATTCCGGCAATTTTACTGGTTTTGCAATAAAATCAAATGCTCCCGCCTTCATAGCTGCAACTGCTGATTCAACATTGCCATGAGCTGTAATCATCACAACTGGTAAATTTCTACCTATAGTTGCAACAATTTCTATACCATTACCATCTGGTAAACGCATATCGGTTAAACATAAATCAAAGGTTTTTGCGGCTAATAGTTTTTTAGCAGCAGCAAGGGTTTCAGCCCGATAGCATTCAATATTCATGCGTTCCAAAGTCATGACTAATAACTCAATAATATCGGGTTCATCATCTACAATTAAGCAAAGTGGTTTTGACATTTTTATTTACCCTGAAAGCATGAACTAAAAAAAATACGAAAACAACAACCAGTATTTCCACTAGAAACTAAATGTAAAGAAGCTTTATTTGCTTCACAAATTTCTTTAGTAATATACAGTCCTAATCCCGTACCTTTAGATTCAGTAGTAAAAAACGGTTCAAAAAGTTGAGCCTTAACTTCCTCCGTCATTCCTTTGCCATGATCTAACACTTCTAAATAAGGGCGGTTTGATTCTTGACTAATACCAGTTTTTAATTCCAGTAAGGGAGTTCCTTGACTATAGCGTAATCCATTTTCACATAAATTAGAAAGCACTTGATAAAGTTGTTGCTGATCAAAATATACCATTAAAGCGGCTTGAGAAGTATGTAAAACCACATCAGACTTATTTAAACTGTGTTGCATCAAGAATTCTTCACAATAAGCCTTTAAATAAACTTGTAACTCAAAACACTCAGTATTTGCTTCTTTACGCCGACTCAATTGCAACACATTTTCGATAATCGTATTAACACGCTGGGAATTATTCGCAATGATTTGAGTTAAACGCAGATCGGCTTTAGAAATATCAGGAGATTCAGCTAATAATTGCCCAGCATGACTGATTGCCCCCAGCGGATTGCGTATTTCATGGGCAATACTCGCAGTTAAACGCCCTAAAGAAGCTAATTTCAATTGTTGGAGACGTTGTGCAGTCAGCGTAGCATCTTCCAACATAATCAAAACCGTTGCAGCCTCTCCCCGTTTCAATTCTTGAAAGGATGCAATTACATCCACTTCTCCTGTCGCAGGACGAAATAAGGGGGATGATACTTGTCCTTGTTTTTTCCAAGTTTTTAATTGTTCGGCTAATTCTGGTGCAACAGCACTTAAACTCCTTCCATTAGGTTGTTCTTCTAATCCTAGCAAACCTCGCGCAGTCTCATTAAACAAACTAATACGATTCATAGTATCAATCACTACTATCCCTGATTGGATATTTTGTACTATTTGGGCGTTAAGTTCAGCTAAATATCGTAAATAATCACCACGCTGTTTCGCCAATGCCTCGCTGGCTCGTACTCGTGTAGCTAAAGTATGTACTAAAAACGCAGTAACAAAAAAAGTTACACCCAACATCCCCGCATGAGTATAGCTCTGAGAGAAAAACCAATTATAAATATCTGCTAATGCTACATGCAATAATACACATAAACTAGCAATAGCTGCTAAAAAAAAAGCAATTCGCCCTTCACTAAGCAAACTACCACCAGCGATAGCGATTATAAAAAGTAACCCTAAGCCACTATTTACACCACCACTAGCGTGCATTAAAAATGTAATCGCAAAAATATCTAACAAAAATTGTCCTAGCACTTGGACATCAAAGGATAGCCATTTTTTTTTGATACTAAAAATACAAAGTATCGCAAAGCCTGAATATAACCAGCTTGTCACTAAAAATAATTTTTTATCAAACTGCCCTAAAAAACTAGGGGAAAAATGGCCACTCACAGAAACCACAAAAACAATCGCCACCGTCAGACGATAAAAATTAAATATAAATAATGCCCGCCAATCATGCTTAGCCAGATCAGCTTGAACAGTTGTTGGAACTAGTTCGTTGCCTTCAAGTGTCATTTAAGCATCCTAGCACGATGTGCCTCACAACAATAATATTGATTCTTACCAAAACTAAGAGCCTCTTCTTTAGGAATATATATACCACAATAGTCACAACGCACCATAGTTTTACTTTGTTCCCCTGTTGCGGTTTTAGGGTTAATATTTGGTTCATTATATTGATTTTGTTTGATTTTTTGTATATAACGCCTACCAAACCACAATAAAAACCAGATAAACAAAATCAGAAGAATAGAGCGTATAGAAATCATAATGATGTGTGTGCTATTTTATCTAAAATACCGTTGACATATTTGTGACTCATTTCAGCGCCGAACTGTTTGGCTAATTCCACTCCCTCATTAATCACAACTTTAAACGGAATATCTGGACACTGCTGCAATTCATAGCAGCCAATTCGCAAAATCGCCAGTTCAATCGGATCAATTTGATTAAAATCCCGATCCAAAAATCGGCTAAATGTTGTATCTAATTCTTTAACATCTTCATGAATTCCATGCAACAAGCGTTTAAAATAAGGAATATCAACTGTCTCCATATCCTCTTCATCTAAAAACTGTTGCAAAATTAAATCCATATCTTGTCCGCTCAATTGCCACTGATACAAGGCTTGCAAGGCACACTGACGTGCCGCAGAGCGAGCTTTTGGAGAAAATCTTGGTTTTGTGGACATTTTTGTTATATTACTCATGTAAAAACTAGGTTTCGGCTAGATATTCTGTTTGTAGGGGCAATCCCTCGTGGCTGCCCCGTGGTAAAACCTACAATTGACCAAGCAAACTCACCATTTCAATTGCTGACAATGCCGCTTCTGCACCCTTATTACCAGCTTTAGTACCAGCCCGTTCAATTGCTTGCTCAATTGAATCAACTGTTAGCACCCCAAAAGCTACAGGAATATCGTTTTGCAAAGATACAGATGCCAATCCTTTCGAGCATTCCCCCGCCACATAATCAAAATGCGGAGTACCGCCACGAATCACGGCACCAATAGCAATAATTGCAGCATATTTCTGATGTTTTTTCTTATTTTTTTTCGCCAAGCGTTGAGCTACCAAGGGTATTTCATAAGCCCCTGGTACTCTTACCACTGTTATATTATCATCTGTGACACCATGCCGCTTTAAAGTATCCAATGCGCCCTTTAGTAAGCTTTCGGTGACAAAACTATTAAACCGCCCCACTACAATCGCATATGGCGCATTACAATTAACAAAATCTCCCTCAATCTCAATCATTATTATCTGTTCTCATTAGTAACATAATCAACAACTTCCAATCCAAATCCAGATAGCGCGTGCATTTTTTTCGGAGCACTAAGCACCCGCATTTTACGTACTCCCAAATCTGATAAAATTTGCGCCCCTAAACCATGCGTGCGTAAATCATGCGCTGGCGGTTGTGCCGGTAAATCTTTGCCCTCATCTTGACTACAATAATAGAGAAGCCGATTAATCATAGTTTTAGCATCTTCTTCTTGATGCAATATAACCACTACCCCGCTGTCATCTTCCTCTGCCACACGCTTCAAAGCATCACGCAAAGGCCATCCACATTCATCACGAATACTACTGGTTAAATCACATAAAGGATTACGAATATGCACCCGCACTAAAACTGGTTGTTGCGATTGTATCTCACCTTTAACTAAAGCAAAATGCAAACTATCATTAATACCATCTTGATAAACAACCAGCTCAAATTCACCAAATTCAGTTGGCCAACGACAACTACTCAGTCGCGTCACTGTTTTTTCATGCTCAACACGAAAATGGATTAAATCAGCAATTGTCCCAATCTTCAAATTATGCTGCTTCGCAAATTTTTCTAAATCGGGACGACGAGCCATTGTACCATCCTCATTCAAGATTTCTACAATCACAGCAGCCGCTTCATCAAATCCCGCCAAACGGGCTAAATCACAACCCGCCTCAGTATGCCCTGCGCGTCGTAGCACCCCACCAGGTTGCGCCATTAAAGGAAAAATATGTCCGGGCTGTACCAAATCAGACGGTTTAGCATCTTTTTTTACTGCTGCTTGAATAGTTGTCGCTCTATCAGCCGCAGAAATTCCAGTTGTCACACCTTTAGCGGCTTCAATAGATACTGTAAAATTGGTTGCAAGCGTGGCATTATTCTCATTAACCATCAATGGCAAATGCAATTGCTCACAACGTTGCTTTGTCAAAGTAAGACAAATTAAACCGCGCCCATAACGAGCCATAAAATTAATATCTTCAGGCTGCACATTGCTTGCAGCCATAATTAAATCGCCTTCATTTTCTCGATCTTCATCATCCATTAAGATGACCATTTTTCCTTGCCGAATATCAGCAATAATTTCTTCAATACTATTTAGGGACATAATGTAAGTAACTAAAATTTATAATAATTTTTTAAATACCATTTATTGGGATACAGTATAAGGATCGCCCCATGCAGTAGTATAGCTAATTTCAAAATCAATCGACGCTCCAGCCAATTGTCTATCAACAATTGGCAGAGGAACAATATCAGGCGTGTTATTAGATAAATCATCAGGATAAAATTCATTATCGGCTGGCATAAGCGCGATTTCAGCCGCAATATCCTGAATATCATCAATCAACTCATCCAGATTTGCTGCCTCCCTGCCGATAATCAGCGCCGTTTCAATGTCAGCCAATAGTTCATTACTAACTGTTGCAGGATGCTTATTGCCATGAACTTGTACAATAGCTTCGACTTTGATAATCAATACCCGCACTGTGCCGCCATATTTATTACGCTCGCGGCTTTCAGACATTTCCCAAACTGACATTGCTGGAATAGTATTTTTCTCAATGACGGATTCTTGTCGATAAACATTACCAATGCCAATATAATTATGATAACCATTAGCAGGAGTAATGCTTTCAAGCTCAGCAATAATTCGCTCGATAATTTGTTCGCGTATAGTTTTCATCTAAAATCTAACTGCGGCTTTTGATTAACTGATGTTACGCACTCAACTTCCTTGGAATCCAAAGCTTTAGCTTTGGGCCGTCCAAAGCGAAAGCTTTGGACTCCAACAACCCTAAGAAGCCAGCTAGGTAACATCAGTGATTAAGTTATCATTCATTGTAATGGATTTTTAGGCAGATTCAAGATTTAGACTTCTACAACGAATTCTCTGCGAAATGAGGGCGATTCCTCAAAAGCATAGCCTCTAGGATTAGAAACAATACGAGTCTTCCCGATTTTATAATCCCTAGGTTCATGAATATGGCCATGAATCCAAAGCAGAGGGCCTGACTTGAGAATCAGCTCATCAAGTGATGAAGCATAAGCTGCATTCAATAAATCTAAATTTGATTGTTCTGTCTTTACAAGAGATTGGCGACTAGGGGCATGATGTGTTACCACAATGGTTTTTTGCGGATTATCCTTAAGTTCAGATTTTAACCATCTTATCGATTTATAATGCAAAATTTGAGTATCAACTGCGCGTAATTTTCTAAACTTAGGAGATACTCTAATTTTTTCATAATCATTCATCCACAATTGCGCCTCTTGACGTGCAATCTGTGCTTCTCCAAATAATTTAAAATCAGTCCAAAGTGTACAGCCTAAAAATTTGAAACCCTCAATTTCAAACTTATCATTTTCCAAAATATGAACATTACTACCTAATGCTTTTTGACGCAAATCATTTAAAAGTTTAGGCATGGCATAACCATAATATTCATGATTACCTAAAAGGTAAAGTACTGTTTTATCAGAAAATGCTTGCTTAGCCCATTCTAAACCGTTTAAACCCGGAGAAGTATCTCCCGCTAGTATCACAATATCAGCATCAATATTGGGTGGCTCAAATGCCCCAAATTCCAGATGCAAATCACTAAAAATTAGTATTTTCATAACAATGGCAAAAGTAAATTAGCCGCTTGTTCAGCACCATTAGCTTTAGGGATTGCCGGTTGAGCGGCTGCCAAAACTGTTTCCAAATCCTCCATAATTGCCCCCTCTTCAAGCCGGGAACGTGATAAGCAAAGCGCACCACGCGCATATTGTTGCAACCAATTTACCAAATAAGGCGTTTCTGGCCAATCATGGCGTTCCAAATATAATACCGCTATTCCATTACAAGCAGCCTCAGTAAAAGTACCATAACCAGGCTTAGTTATTACCACATCACAGGAGCGTAACACATCAATAAAAGGCAAATCCAAACTTTCCCAAGCAAAAGCATCAGCACGTTTAACTCCCCAAGCAGCAGGCACTAGCCAAGAAATACCCGGCATCTTCGGCCACTTATCCATTTGTAATCGCATATCTATACCGCCCAAAGCAATTAAGACTAAACGCTGTTCAGGATTTAAATTTAATTGTTGATTAATAAAACTGCGACGATTAACACCCAATATCGCCAAAGGTGCAATCGGTTTTCGATTCTCTAAATCCATCATCGGCATTGACGGTTCTGCCTGCAAAAAATACTCAGCACTTTGATAAGCCGCCTGTATTTGCTGATGAATTTGCCTAGCATTAGGCTGTTCAGCACAATAATGCCAATAAATATCAGCCCAATTTAGAGAACATAAAGCCACAGCAGGAATCCCCGCCTGCTGTGCGCCCGCCAAAGTTAAATAAGGTATATCAGCTAAAATTAAATCCGCTTTAATTGCCGCTAAGCTTGCCGCTTCAACAGCCACTTTTTCTGACCAATTTGTATGCCACTCCTGATAAGCCGCTGCACTAGCAGTTACATCTATATCTACCGCCGAGTGCATTATCATGCCAAAATCACTAGACACAGGTAAAATTTGAAACTCACCCGCTAAACGACTCCTCAAATAATCAGAAGAAACCTGAGTACGTAACGTAACTTGCAAAGACGGTAAACGCTTTCGTAAAGCATTCACAACCAAAAGAGCCTGCATTGCATGACCATAACCATGCGAAGAAATCGCAACTAATAAATGTGCCATATATTTTCTCTATTGTTACTATAGCATTGCCCGATTTAGTTAAGCACATTTACGCTCCAAACCTGCCAGGTTTTAAAAACCTGGCAGGTTTTCTACTAAACCAAACCTGCCAGGTTTTAAAAGCCTGGCAGGTTTTTTAC
>JALWSU010000484.1 GCA_026993485.1 Thiotrichaceae bacterium
TTGCAATAGATGATGGTATCCATGATACGCCGGGTTCACGTCGCGCTAAGGCTTATACGGATGATGTGGAAAAATTTGGCCAAGTTAATAAACCAATGTTACCAGTTGTTGTTAATGGTACTAAAGGTTGGACTGCGATTGAAGCGGCGGAGGCATATTTAGAAAGTAAAGGTATAAAACCAACACGCCAAGTTTGTACTTTACCCGGTCAAAGTTCGGCGGCTAAAATTTACGCTGAGGTGCGTAAAATCGAAACTCAGGCTAAGGAGAAAAAAAATTGTGATTGAGCAACAACAATATGATGATGGCAAATTGCATTATGCCTTTTATTCAGGCTGCTGCTTTCAAGGTACAGATGCGCGGTTTTTTGATATTTTGAATCAGGTTTTTGATAAGGTGGACGTTAAACTGCATTTAATTCCTGATGCTATTTGTTGTGGTTCTGGAGTAATTGAGGAACGTTCTGAACTTACCTCATTGGCAATTAATGCCCGTAATATGGTTGGTGCCGAAAAAATGGGTTTGCCATTTTATACACCATGTTCGACTTGTTTTAATGTGATTTCTAATGTGCAAAAGCGGCTGGCAGAGAATACTAAGCTGTTTGATCAGGTAAATGAAATCTTAGCAAAGGATGGGGTAGAGTATAAAGGTACTTGTAAACTTACTCATACTTTATGGATTTTGGCACAAGATGTCGGATTAGAGAAATTGGGCGAGCGCGTCACTAATCCATTAAATGGGCTGCGAGTGGCTTCTTATTATGGTTGTCATACGCGCAATCCTGGTGATATTCAAAATTATGAATCTTCAGATAATCCTACTTCTTTAGAAGATATACTCAAAGTACTAGGAGTCCAAATTGTTGATTATGATACCCGCGATAATTGTTGCGGTTATCATATCATCTGGCCAAATAAAGATTTGTCACTGAAAATGACAAGTTCAGTACTTCAGGGGGCGCAAAAACAAAAAGTTGATTTAATGGTAACATCTTGCCCCTTGTGTTTTAAGAATTTAGATGGAGTGCAGTCAAATGCGCTGGCAGCGACGAAACAGGATTTTCAATTACCAGTTTTATTTTTACCAGAACTGGTTGGTTTAGCTTGCGGCATGTCGGCTGATGATATGAAATTGGATTTCCATAGTGTACCAGTGCAAGTGCGGTTGTAATTAATGAAGCACTCCTTTGTATTATCCTCTGCTGTATTTGGACTGGCTTTGATTGTGAGTGCGGTGCTGATTTTTTTTAGTTATGAATATTATTGCGAAATCAGCGACTGGAAACGTAGCCAAGCAAATAAATTTGGTGCAGCAGAGAGGCAATATACGGAAATTCAAGAAACATTAGAATTTTTGAATAAGTCTAATTTAAATCGATTCAATCAATTGATAGATAAGAGATTTTTTGTAAGCAATAATATTTTGAGTGTCGAAGAACAACGCTTAGAAATGTTTAATAATCTTCAAAAGCAACTCTCTCAATTTCCACTGTTTACAGCGGATTATACGGTATCAGAAACTAAATTGTATAGTATTCAAGGTATAGAAATAGATGAGCGTTTTAAAATCTATGAAACTGAATTTACTTTAAATTTAACCTTATTACATGAAGAAGATTTGCTGAATTTAATCGAAAATCTAGCCAAATTAAATGGTTTAATTACTCTAAAAAACTGTGATATTCAGCGACTTCAAGATAAGATTGCAATTCATGATGTTTCTAAAGCTAATATTAAGGCTATTTGCGTACTGGCTTGGTATGTTATGCGTTGATTATTTTCTGGCTTGAGTAATTATTGTAATGTTGGTTACAGTAACTGTAGTTGCGATACTTAGAAACTACCATGAAATTTTATAATCGTGAAACGGAAATAGCGGAACTACTGGAATTAAGCCGTCAAGCCTATACTAATGGTGGATTGATGAGTGTGATAGTGGGACGTCGTCGGGTTGGAAAAACGCGGCTGTTACGCCAAACTTATCAAGATACTCTCAATTATCTTTATCTTTTTACAGCTAAAAAGCCTGAGCCGTTATTATGTGAAGAGTTTTCGACGCTTATCCAGCAAAAATTGGATCTACCTATTTTCGGCAATCTGCAACACTTTCGACAATTATTTGCTTTTCTCTTAGAAAGTTCCAAGAAATCTCCCATGACGGTGATTATCGACGAATTTCAGGAATGGTATCATATTAATCCCGCTATTTTCTCTGAAATGCAAAATCTTTGGGATGAATATAAAGAAATAGCGCGAATACATTTGATACTTTGTGGTTCAGTTTACACTTTAATGACTCGCATTTTTGAGCATAGCAAAGAGCCGCTTTTTGGGCGTGCTGATAATAAAATCTTCCTCAAACCTTTGAAAACTAAATATTTAAGTGAATTTTTAACCGATCATAATCATTATTCAGCTGAAAATTTACTGACACTTAAAGCCTTAACTGGTGGTGTGCCGAAATATTTAGAATTTCTTGCCAGAACCCAAGCTTATGAACTGGATACTATTTTGGAGAAAATTATAGTCGAAAATAGTCTGTTTATGGAAGAAGGTAAACATTTATTGATTGAAGAATTTGGGCGGGATTATGGCAATTATTTTGCGCTGTTAG
>JALWSU010000485.1 GCA_026993485.1 Thiotrichaceae bacterium
CCCCCTCCCAGCTGGAGGGGGTTAGGGGGAGGGAGATAAAAAATAATATTTTCTACTGTACCAAAATTTTTCAGTCTAATATATAGGAGAAGAGTTTAAATGTCAGGCATACTTTATATAGTTGCTACCCCTATTGGCAATTTACAAGATTTCAGTCCACGAGCGCAATTAGTTTTAAACCAAGTTAATTTAATTGCTGCTGAAGATACCCGCCACAGTCGCCATTTATTAAACCATTTTGGTATCACAACCCCTTTGCAGGCTTTACATGAACATAACGAACGCCAAAAATCCAGTATTTTATTAGAACTCCTAAAAAAAGGCGATAATATTGCCTTAATCAGCGATGCAGGTACACCCTTAATTAGCGATCCTGGACGTTATTTAATCGAACTAGCACATGCAGCACAAATAAAAATCGTCCCAATTCCCGGAGCTAGTGCCTTAATCAGTGCCTTATCAGTAGCAGGTTTCCCCGCAGACAGTTTTATATTTGAGGGCTTTTTACCTGCAAAAAAACTAGCACGTCAACAACACTTAAAAAATTTACAAACAGAATCAAGAACTTTAGTATTTTATGAAGCCCCACATCGTGTAGTCGACTGTTTAAATGACATGGCGCAAATTTTCGGCGAAACACGAGAAGCGGTTTTAATTAAAGAACTTAGTAAAATTTTTGAAACTGTCTATAGAGATAAATTAAGCGGAATCTTGGATTGGTTAAATGCCAAACCAGAGCGACAAAAAGGCGAATTTGTATTAATAATACAAGGCGCTCCACCACCAAAAGATAAAGCATTAAGCAGCGAAGCAAAACGGATATTTCACTTGTTACGCCAAGAATTACCAATAAAAACCGCAGCAAAATTAACTAGTGAAATTACTGGGGAAAGTAAAAATAGTTTATATACGTTTGGACTAGCAAAGAATTAAGACTCGCTGCTCAAGCAGCGAGGCGGAGGTGACTAACTAAACAAAAACCTACTTATGTCTGCCATAAATATCATCAAAGCGCACAATATCATCTTCTCCCAAATAGCTACCTGATTGTACTTCAATCATTTCTAATGGCAACTTACCGGGATTTTCTAAACGATGTTTAACACCTAAAGGAATATAAGTTGATTGATTTTCGCTTAAAATCATGGTCTCTTCGCCGCGTGTAATTTTCGCCGTACCTTGAACAACTATCCAATGTTCGGAACGATGGTAGTGCATTTGTAATGATAGACTCGCGCCCGGATTAACTGTAATACGTTTAACCTGAAAACGTTGCTCATTATCAATACATTCATAACTACCCCAAGGGCGATAAACTTTGGAATGTAGTTCAGTTTCACGGCGTGCATCTGTTTTTAAACGTGAAACGATTTTTTTGACATCTTGGACATGATCTTTATTTGCCACTAAGATTGCATCTGCTGTTTCAATAATCATCAAGTCTTTAACCCCGATTGCGGTTAGTAAACGATGTTCGGCTCGCAAATAGGAGTTTTGAACCTTTTCTGTTACTACATCTCCTAAACTGACATTACCTTGATTATCTTGTTCGCTAATTTCCCATAATGATGACCACGATCCGACATCATTCCAACCAGCATCTAGGGGTATCACAACCGCCGTCTGAGTTTTTTCCATCACCGCATAATCAATAGATTCACTAGGGCAGGCTTTAAATGCAGTTTCGTCTAAACGTAAAAAATCTTGATCTGTTTTAGCTTTCTGCAAAGCTTGTTTAGAGGCAGTTAATATATCGGGGGCAAAAGTTTCTAGTTCTTTTAAATAGTGTGCGGCTTTAAATAAGAACATGCCACTATTCCAATAGTATTCGCCTGATGCAATATAAGCTTGCGCTGTTTCAAAGTCAGGTTTTTCGACAAAGCGTTTTACAGCTAGGGCTACAGAATTATTCGGAATCGCTTCAGTTGCGTTAATATAACCATAGCCAGTTTCTGGGGCAGTTGGAACTATGCCAAAAGTTACTAAATAATTCTCCAATGCTAATGGCATTCCGGCATTCACTGCTTCAGTAAATGCTTCAGGATTGGCAATTATATGATCAGCAGGTAAGATTAATAAAACTGCTTCAGGATCATAGGTAATAGCTGATAAAGCCGCTACTGCCGCAGCAGGTGCTGTATTGCGTCCCAAGGGTTCTAAAACTATGTGCTTTGGATAGACATTAATTTTGCGTAATTGTTCCGCTACCAAAAAACGATGATTTTCGTTACAAATAATCAAGGGCGATGATTGATTACTAATACCTTGTAGTCGTTTTAAGGTATTTTGTAACAGGGTTTGTTCATTGACTAGTGGTAATAATTGTTTAGGATAGGATTCGCGGGATAGTGGCCATAAACGGCTTCCGACTCCGCCTGATAGTATTACTGGTATTAGCATAATTTTAGCTTAAATAAAACTTGATTGGGGTAAATTGGATATTATACTACATTAGAGTTGTTGCTAAATAATTTGCACCCATTGTCTGAACCTTGATTTTAAAGGATTATAAGGATTGTAAGGATTATTTAATCAATTGGTTTTAACCCAATCCTGTAAATCCTTTTAATCCCTAAAAATCAAGGTTCAGACAATGGAAACCATTTTTTAATTTTGCAACACCTCCATTATTAATTAAAATCAAACCTCCGAGGTTTTGAAAACCTCGGAGGTTTCCTCAAGTAAAGGAGCAACAATATGGGTTTAGCCGCAGAAAAATTAACGATTACTGCCGATGAATATTTATCGGGGAAAAAAACAGCGAAATTCGTCATCAATTAATCAACGGTGAAATTTATGCAATGGCAGGGGGTAGTGAAGCCCACAATCTTATTACAGGTAATGTGTTTGCGAAACTACACCAACACCTCAAAGGCAAAGGCTGTCGAGTATTTATGTCCGACATGAAAACTCAAGTCAAAACTGACAGCCAAGAAAATTATTACTACCCTGATATTCAAGTCACTTGTGCTACAGATGACAATGAAAAATTTTTCAAATCACAACCAGTACTCATTATTGAAGTGTTATCCAATTCTACTGAACGCCGTGCTAAAAAATTTTATGATTATCGTAAAATAGCCAGTTTACAAGAATATGTTTTAATTGCCCAAGATTGCCAACGAATTGAAGTTTATCGCAAAAGTAAACAATGGAATTTAGAACTTTACCAAGGGCAAGCTAAATTTTATTTAGATAGTGTGGATTTAGAATTGCAGGTGGCTGAAGTTTATGATGAGGTTAAACTCTAGCATTTGAAATACATTGGAGTCCAAAGCTTCAGCTTTGGCTAGACTAAACCTGTACCAAAGCTAAAGCTTTGGACTCCAAGTTAGTTGCTCTAAGCTTTATATAGCTTTTCAGAGAAAAAAAGATTTTAGCCAAAAACCTCCGAGGTTTTTAAAACCTCGGAGGTTTAGCTACGCTTATCTTTTTCATAAACTCTTAAATTTCAAACCAACTCAAAATCAATTTTTTGCTCTTCGACATTAACCTGCACCACTCTAATTCGCACTTTATCAGATAGGCGATAAACTTTGCCGCTATGTTCACCGATTAAACGCTGTCCAGTTTTATCATAATTATAGTAATCATCATCAAGTGAACTAATATGAATTAAACCACTCACAAACAGATTTTCTAATTCTACAAATAAACCGAAAGCTGTTACACCTGTTATTAAACCGTCGTATTCTTTGCCAATCTTGTTTTGCATATATTCGCATTTTAGCCTACTTATGACTTCACGGGTAGCCTCATCAGCACGACGTTCTGCTGCTGAACAAGATTCCGCCAATTTTTCCATTTCTTGAATTGTATAATTAAATGGTTTATCTCCTTGATTTTGTAAAACATGGCGGATAGCACGATGTACTAATAAATCTGGATAGCGGCGGATGGGTGAGGTGAAATGGGTATAAGCGGGATAGGCTAAGCCAAAATGGCCTTTATTTTCAGCACTATATACGGCTAATTGTAAACTGCGGAGTAAAACTGTTTGGATTAAACTTAAATCTGGGCGTTGTTGGGCTTTTTCGAGTAATTTGGCATAATGACGAGCTTCGGGCTTATCTCCGCCCCACAACTTTAAGCCGATTCCTTGTAAAAAACTACGTAATGTTGCCAATTTCTCCTCAGTCGGCCCCTCATGGATACGATATAAAATCGGTATTTGTCGCTGTTGTAACCATTCCGCCGTTGCCACATTTGCGGCTAACATCATTTCTTCGATCAATCTATGGGCATCATTACGAACAACTGTTTGTATTTCCTTGATTTTTTCTTGTTCATCAAAAATCAAGCGAGCTTCAACAGAGTCAAATTCAATCGCCCCACGTTTTTTACGGCGTTTGAGTAATAATTGATACAAACTGTATAAATCCCGAATTTGCGGCAAAAGTGCTTTAGGTTTAAAATTAGCCTCATTGCCTTTAAGCACTTCTGCTACTTCTGTATAGGTTAAACGCGCCGCTGAGCGTATTACCGCCTCAAAATAACGGGTACGCCTAATGCGCCCATAATAATCAATCGCCATTTCGCAAACTATACAAAGACGATTAACATTTGGTTTCAGTGAACATAATTGGTTAGATAAAATTTCGGGCAACATTGGGATAACCCGATTGGGAAAATATACTGATGTGGAACGATTTTGCGCTTCAGCATCTAGTGCGCTGCCTTTTTTTACATAAGCCGATACGTCAGCAATGGCTACTCGCAATAACCAGCCTTTGCCACGCGGTTCACAATGAACGGCATCATCAAAATCTTGGGCATCTTCGCCATCAATGGTGACAAATGGTATATCGCGCATATCTTCCCGATTTTTTAACATTTTTTTCGGCACGATTGTTTTAAATTTTGCCGCTTCACTTAGGACTGGTTTTGGCCATTCATGGGGCAAATCATGAGAGCGGATGGCAATATCAATGCCCATCCCTAGTGCATCTTTATCTCCAATGATTTCAATTACTTGTCCTAATGCCTTATTATATTTGGTCGGAGGAGAGAGCAAGCGAACAACAACTATTTGTCCATTTTTGGCTTTGCCTTGATTTTTACGGCCTTCAATCAGAATTTGTTGGCTAAAACGCCGATTTTCTGGCTCAACAATGGCGACATTTTGGCCACGTTTATGAAAATAACGTCCCACAATTTCTTGTGTATTATGCTCTAATACTTCAACTAGAGTCCCTTCGCGCCGTCCTTGATAATTAATCCCAGTCAGACTAACTAAAGCACGATCACCGTGCATTAAGGGGCGCATTTCTTTTTGGGATAAAAATAAATCAGTCCCACCATCGTCAGGGACTAAAAAACCATAGCCATCAGGATGAGCAATTACACGCCCAGCGATTAAATCCATTTTTTTAATCAGGCTATAATTACGATGATTACGATTTAATTGCCCATCACGCTCCATTGCTTTTAAACGGCGACGTAAAGCGGTTTTTCTAGCAGAATCAGTTAATTGCAGCATTTGAGCAATTTGCTTGAAAGTCATCGGCTTACCGATTTCATCCAATTGCTGCATAATGAATTCTCTACTAGGGATTGGGTTTTCGTACTTATCCGCTTCACGTTTAGCAAAGGGATCAGTTTTTGAATTCGGTGATTTTTTTTTTCTACTTTTCATTGACTCTTAAATTTTTTCTGTGTAAAATGCGCGAATCGCCGAGGTGGCGGAACTGGTAGACGCGCTAGCTTCAGGTGCTAGTGGGGGTATCCCCGTGAAGGTTCAAGTCCTTTCCTCGGCATATATTATGCCTTTTTGCAAAAAATTCCTAATCCTAATTTTTTCTCCATCATCCATATCTACCTCAATATCTCATATCCTCCATTTTTGGTCTGAGACCTGACAGGTTTCTAAAACCTGTCAGGTCTTTATCTGGCACCAGACAATATTAACTTGACAAAGTATTACAGCCTTTAAGGATTTTTCTGCCATACAATTTATAATTGTTTGAATTAATTCAATTTATTTAATTAAATCCGTTTTGCGTTCTTCAAGTATCATACTTTCTCCGTTATACTTCAATGAAAATTTAAAGTTCCCTTAATATAATTTTCTAAAAAAATAAATGACATGCAATTATTTGCTTTTGGCCTAAATCATAATACCGCACCTGTTGAAATACGTGAACAAGTAAATTTTTCATCTGAGCGACTTAAACACGCTTTACATGAACTCATAGAACGAGAATTAGCACAAGAAGTTGTGATTATTTCAACTTGTAATCGCACTGAACTCTTTTGTGGACTTGAAGTTGATAGCACTGAGGCGATTATTCACTGGTTGAGTCATTATCATAATATACCTAATCAGTTACTCGCTACTCATTTATATACTTATAAAATGGCTGATGCTGTACGTCATTTATTACGAGTTGCCTGTGGCTTAGACTCTATGATTCTTGGAGAGCCACAAATTTTGGGACAACTTAAAGTGGCTTATAACACTAGTCGTGAATTAGGTGCAACTGGGCGATTATTAAATAAATTATTTGAATATTCTTTTGCGATAGCTAAACGAGTACGTACAGATACTGCTATTGGCTCAAGCCCAGTTTCAGTTGCCTTTGCAGCAGTTCGATTAGCACAACAAATTTTTGGCGATTTAAATAAAAATACGGCTTTATTGATTGGAGCTGGCGAGACAATAGAATTAGCAGCTCGGCATTTACATGAAAATCAATTAGCGCGTATGATTGTTGCTAATCGTACCATAGAACGCGCTCGTCAACTTGCAAAAGAGTTCGGCGGCTATGCGATTACTCTGGAAGAAATCCCAATTCATCTGGCTGAAGCCGATGTCGTAATTTCATCTACTGCAAGCCCAAACCACATTATTACTAAAGCAGAGGTTGAACAAGTCATAAAGATTCGCAAACATCGCCCAATTTTTATGGTTGACATTGCCGTACCCCGCGATATTGATCCAAGTGTCGGCGAACTAGAGGATATTTATTTATATAGTGTCGATGATTTAAATGAAGTCATACAGGAAAACTTGCGCTCTCGTCAGCAAGCGGCTTTAAAAGCTGAGGAATTGATTGATACTCAAGTTAGTCACTTCATGGGCTGGTGGAAATCATTGGATGTTGTAGATACAATTTGTCAATTGCGTGAACAAGCCGAAATTATCCGTGATAAAGTAGTAAAAAAATCTAAAACAATGATTGATAATGGCAAATCGCCTTATGAAGTTATAGATTTTTTAGCTCATACTTTGAGCAATCGTTTAATGCACCAACCTTGTGTTCAACTACGTCAAGCTGGATATGAGGGCGATGAAGATTTGGTTACAGCCGCTCTACAATTATTTCAATTAAATGACAAATTAAAGGAATAAGTTTCAAAAGTAAGAATTATTATGAAAGAGTCTATTCGTACCAAATTAGAGAATCTCAGTGATCGTTTAGAAGAACTTAATGCACTACTTTCCGATCCTGAAATTATTAATAATCAAAACAAATTCCGAGAACTATCTAAGGAATACGCCGAAATAGAACCAGTTGTTGCCAGCTTTAAAAAATACACCAGCAATTTAAATACCATTGCGGCAGCAATTGAAATGCAACAGGATGAAGATGCCGAAATCCGCGCCTTAGCTGAAGAAGAATTACAAGAAGCCAAAGCCGAGCAACAGCGATTAGAAGCTGAACTGCAATTACTATTATTACCGAAAGACCCTGATGACAATAGAAATGTATTTTTAGAAATTAGAGCTGGTACAGGCGGAGATGAATCTACCTTATTTGTCAATGATTTAATGCGTATGTACACCCGCTATGCAGAAGAACGTGGCTGGCAAACCGAAATAGTCAGTCAAAATAAAGGCGACTATGACAATAGTTATAAGGAAATTATCTTGCGTGTTACAGGGGAAAATGTTTATTCTCATTTAAAATTTGAATCAGGCGGACATCGAGTCCAACGGGTACCAGAAACCGAATCTCAAGGCAGGATTCATACTTCAGCTTGCACAGTAGCAGTCATGCCCGAAGTTGAAGAAATAGATGAAATAGAATTAAATGACAATGAAATCCGAGAAGATACCTACCGTGCCTCTGGTGCTGGAGGGCAACATGTTAATAAAACCGATTCCGCAATTCGGCTAACCCATTTACCCACTGGAATAGTAGTAGAATGCCAAGACGAACGCTCTCAACATAAAAATCGAGCCCGTGCCAGATCGATCTTAAAATCACGCCTCTTACAAATGGAGCGAGATCGTCAACAAAGTGAAGAAGCAGAAACTCGACGTAATCTAGTTGGTAGTGGAGATCGATCCGAGCGAATCCGTACTTATAATTTTCCTCAAGGACGTATTACTGATCATCGGATTAATTTAACTTTATATAAATTGGATGAAATTTTAAAGGGCAATTTACAAGAATTAATAGAACCACTGAAACATGAACATCAAATGGATTTATTGGCTAGTATGGGAGAATAAGGGCATATTTTAGTTACCTAATAGGTTTATCAAACCTTTGAATTGAAAGCTGACAGGTTTAATTTATGTTGGAGTTTCAAAGACCTCCGAGGTTTTAAAAACCTCGGAGGTCTAAGTGAGTTGAGTTATTTTTTGCAAATTTTTTTGGAAAACTTAAAAAATGATTAAAAGGATAGAACTCCGAAATATTGCTAGAGAGAGCCAGAATAAAAAATTGATGAAAGTACTATGAATGAATTAATTCAAAAAATGTTAAAGATTGAAAGGTATAGCACTACCCGTTTGTATAAAATACAGCGTACCAACCTGCCAGGTTTTAAAAACCTGGCAGGTTTGTACTTAACTAAATCGGGTAACGCTATACCTTGCCCGTAAAAAGGGTGAGTTCAAACTTTTTGCTTTATTTCTCAGAGAGGAATCGCCATTTTTTTTGGGGGTATTTTGGGATTTTTTTTGTCTGAACTGTGATTTTTGTGATTTTTGTGATTGTTTGTTTTTATCATAGTTAATCACACTAATCACATAAATCACAGTTCAGACATTTTTTTTAAGTCGGAATCAGGATTTACCGGATTTTAGGATTTTCAGGATAAAGACAAAAGCATATTCTTTTAATCTTGAAACAAAGTAACGAAGTAAAATCCTTTAACTCGACTATAAAGTTGCTGGTTAATAAGGATTTATATTCAATATAATCAAGTATTTATACTGTTTTTTCAATAACTACAGGGATGAGTTATAAAAGCGGATAAAAACACTTATATTTTTGCCTTATCCCGTCTTATAACTCATCCCTGTAGTTAAAAAAAATACGCGATTCACTACTTGAGTAGCTGTTTTAGATAAGAAATCATTAATTTATTTAAATGAATCTTGAGTAAATTTTTTCAAGCAAAAAAACTTGATAGTCGAGTTTAAGTACCTGTGCAAGGATAAAGTGAGATTTTAGCTACGCTTACTTCGTTTGGAGTTCAAGGTTACCTTGAACAAATCTCGCTTGTGCAAGTTAAGCTTGCACTCCAAAATCTTAACAAATACATGAATTGGTACTTAATTACTTCGTTACTTCGTTTCTGTAAATCCTGATTCAGAAAAAAATTAATTTATAAACTACTCTTAGGAGATAATAATGACTATTACAGAAGTTTTACAAAATGTACAATTCGTAGTTGATGTTAAGGGTAATAAAAAAGCCGCACAGCTTGATTTGCCAATTTGGGAACAAGTGGTAGCCTACATCAAAGAACATGAAGAAGATGCAACCGAAGAATTATTAGATATACCAAACCTAGCCATCGCCGTAGAAAAATCTAGACAACGAGTGCAAGCAGGACAATTTGCCCGTTATGAGGACATTAAACGCGATGTATGAATTAAGATTTGATCAAGATGCAATTAGGGTTTATAAAAAAGCCGAAGTAAATCTAGCACGACGCTTAAATCGCTGTTTTGAACATTTGCGTCAAAACCCATTCAATCATCCGAATATAAAACGATTAAAAGGACCTTTAACAGGATTATATCGCTATCGTGTGGGAGATTGGCGAGTGATTTATGAAGTAATTCAAATAGAACAAGTTGTTAATATCTTACAAATTGTCCATCGTAGCGGTGCTTATAATTAATTATAAGTTTAAAATTATTTTTAAGATTTTATAGTCTGAACTGTGATTTGTGTGATTAGTATGATTTCTCTGATTTGGATTGGTTTTTTTATCAGAGTTAATCAGTTAATCAGACAAATCACAGTTCAGACAAGGTGCAAGTTAAGCTTGCACTCCAACAAATTTTGATTGTCTGAACTGTGATTTATATGATTAGTATGATTTCTCTGATTTGGATTGGTTTTTTAATCAGAGTTAATCAG
>JALWSU010000486.1 GCA_026993485.1 Thiotrichaceae bacterium
TATGTACTAAATACCCTTAATATAATAAATAACAAAAACTTCTTGTCTAATAAAGCCAAAAGAAGTCTTGAAACAATTAAATGGTGGGTTAATAACTATAATCCTAGCTAGCAGCAATAATTGGGGTCAAATAATTGGGATTCTTTAATACCTTAATTTGTCTTCCTTTTATAAATTTGCCCAAAATCATCTAAGCAAGTGTAGGTGGGTAGAGCATGGCGAAACTCACCTCTGCAATGCCTCATTTTTAGTATATTTTTATATTTTATCCCTAATTTTAAAAATCTCCAAAAAAACACACCAGCCCTATTTATTTTTTTTATAGCTTCTGGGATTTTATCCTCATTTTATACTTTCACACACACCAATCCGAATTGGATTGGTTGTTCTTTTATAATATTTCAACAATTTATATATTGACTTTTAGGATAAAAGTCATATCGGTTAATTAAAATTACGCTGAGTTCAGGAAAGAAGATTGAAGCTACGGCGGAACATCCTTTTTTATGTTAAGGGGAAAGGCTGGAATCTTGCTGGTAGTTTGAAAGTTGGTCAGGTTGCTGCATCATGCATAATGGGACAACAGTTGTTGTGGAGGAAGTCGATTCTCGTGTGCGGTTGGTGTGGGTGTTTAACTTTAGTGTTGCCAATGCTCATAACTACGGTGGGGATGGGGTGTTGGTGCATAATGTTAGGAAATAGACCTACTTCTACACAGATTCCTGCATTAAAATGAACTCCATATCATCCTGATGCTGTTCATAACATAATTAAACCTCCTTATAAAGCAAATCCCAAACAAGCTCATAACCGCAATCCAAATGCTGGTATTGAACCTTATGATTCTGTTGAAGCGTATAAAAATGCTATCAGAGGTGACATGGGTACATGGTATGCGTGTGGAAAAGATCGTGATATATATCGTTACTTTTCTGACCATAATGGAGAAGTTGTTCATTGGAGTGGCAGCACAGGAGACAAAAGAAATCCGCTGAATCCAAAATATATACCTAATGATGTAAAAAAATATTTAGGATTTAAAAAATGATAATTGGTAATACTCGATGATCAAGTTTTTATCACTTGACAAAGGGTGTAAAATATGTAAGTTAATAAAACTTAAATTTCAATCTAAAAGACAATACCATGCTCATTGATCAACCACTACCTTTTATAAAAGATTTTATTAATCAATTAAATGACAGTATCAATGGACCAAATTCCAAACAGAGTTTATCTCTGACTCAAAGAGCATGGTTAGCCTTTTGTCTAATGGGTATACTCATAACTAACTCTATTTGCTGGGCAAAATTTGAACGTGCCAGTTTCGGGAGTTACCCACGTACAGCACTTTCATGGATGTTTAAACATGCCAAGATACCTTGGGAAAAGTTGCTTACTGCAAGCGCTGATATTAAAAAAATACGGGATTCATGAAGGAATACTCGTTATTGATGACTCTGACAAAAAACGTAGTAAATCAGCCAAGGAAATTTATCAAGTTCATAAATTTTATGATAAGAGCAGCGGTGGTTACATTAATGGACAAGAATTCATCGTTTTATTATTAGTCACAGCCCAAATAACCATTCCTGTCGGTTTTGCGTTTTATCAACCTGATCCTGTTTACTCCAAGTGGAAAAAGCAAGACAAAAAGTTAAAACAGAAAAAAGTTCCCAAAAAGAATCGCCCTGTAGCTCCTCCAAAAAATCAAGAATATCCCACTAAGCTCGAAATAGCTTTAAATTTATTAGAGGATTTTAAGCATTGTCATCCAACTTTTAAAGTTAAAGTTATCCTTGCTGATGCTTTGTATGGCACTGCACATTTTTTAGATCAAGCTGCCGCAAAATTTGGGGGAATTCAAGTCATTAGTCAAATACGTTGTGACCAAAATATTCGTTACAAGGGTAAAACCAAAAGCGTTAAAAAGTTTTTTAGCCACTATACTTGCATCCCACAAAATTTATCTATTCGAGGTGGAACACAACGCCAAGTTGAAGTTGGTAGTGCACGTTTATATGTTAATGCCCATAACAAGAAACGCTTTGTTATTGGTCTGAAATATGAAGGAGAAAGCGATTATCGTTATTTAGTTGCCTCTAACTTGAGTTGGCGAACTCAAGATATAATCCAAGCTTATACCTATAGATGGTTAGTAGAGGTTTTCTTTGAGGATTGGAAGTCATATGAAGGATGGGGGCAGTTGGCCAAACAACCAGGTGGTTCGAGCCGAAGCTTGATTCTGAGTCTGCTGCTAGACCATTGTCTCCTCCTTCACCCTGAGCAAAAGATCCGTTTAGAAAACAAACAGCCTGCGGCGACCGTGGGTAGCCTACAACAACTGATTCAGGTAGATTCTTTATTGGCATTTATTCGTCGATTACTCACTGTAGAAAATCCCACTGAAAAGCTTGAACAGCTTAGTCATACCCCGAAGTCTTTCAATTAGCACCCTCCAATAAACATATGAACCACCGAGAACTGGGAAATTTAGAACCCAGTGAATCCTTAAAATCTAAAAACGAACTTGTTTACGCTTAAAAATTCTTTATACCATATTAATTGAAAAGTCAAGCCCTAAAAACTTGATCATCGAGT
>JALWSU010000487.1 GCA_026993485.1 Thiotrichaceae bacterium
GCATTATTGTTTAATATGTTTCAAGAGAAATTTCAAGAGTCGCTACCGAAAGCAGTTCACTGCCATTAAGTTATAGCGTTAACCAACCGCATAAAATACACCTATAAAACCGGTTTTTAAAACCTGGCAGGTTTGGAGCGTATTTTAATTTCTGATCATGTGCAATCTAGTCAGGCATTTCTTGCAAGATACGCTTAGCAATCGGCAGAAAGCGATATTTATCATATAATTCTTGAAAGACTTCTTTTTTTACAAACCAAGCGGATATAGATTTTTTATACAAAATTTCGCTTTTATGTTGTTTTAACCATTCAATATAACGTTTATCCTTGGGTTGTTCTGAAGGAACATATCTTAATGAGCCTTGTAAGGCTAATAAATATAATAATTTTAGTTCAACTGCGCTTTTTAATTCGACTGTATCACTAGCATGGCTGAGAAAGTTGCATAAATCGACTAAATTTCCAAAACTGGCATTCTTTAATTTTTGCTTCGCCAATTTTATATAAATTTGGCCACGTTTGTCTGGATCGAAGGGTAGGGTATATTTACTATGAACCCAGCCTATATGTTTATTAGGGGTTTCGATTTTATACCAATTCTTAGTCTTATCTATTTCTAAGACTATTGTGCCAAGGTGCAAAATAATGCGCCCTTTCGCATTTTGTTGGGGTTGTGTTCGTAAACGTACACCTGCTCCCGTCATGATTCTAAGCCGCCCATCAGGTAATTGTGCCTTTGCGGCAGCAGCCCTTTCTTTGGCAGTCGCCCTGAGACGGATTTCTGCTTCAGACTTGTCTGTCTTAATCGGCTGAATTGGAATAGGATTAGGCTTTTCTGGAGTATTAACAACTGCCTGTGGAGTAATAACCGCTGGTTTTGCCGCTGGTTTTGGTTTCACTACTCTTGTTGGATTTTCGGTTTTGGGTTCAGTTGCAGAATTCAGTGTCTGTTTTGCAAGTAAAGTTTGGTAATCACGACGAGCCTGTTCTGCATCAGCCTCTGCTTGCAGTCGCGCTTTATGTTCTTGAGAAAATAACCATGCTCCTATACTCATAAAGGTGATTAAAATCAAAATAATAGCAAAAGGCCATTGCGGTGTTCGAGTTGTTGGTTCTAGCGATTTGGGACTCGTGGAGCTGATTTCTATATTTTCAATCGGTTCGACGATCTTAGGTCGGGATTTAGCAAAGAGTTGTTCACGCCAAACTTTGACGCTTTGGGGTCTATCTTGGGGCTTGATAGCTAATGCCGAGTCAATAGCTGCTAATAGCTGTTGTGAATAATGTCCTTGTCCAACTTTGACCGCAGGTTTTAAGGGATCAACTTCATTTTGCATGATAGCCTCAACCCGTTCTGTAGCTTCAGGAGGTTTGTTACCACTAATCAGCCGATATAAGAGCGCCGCGGTCGAATAAATATCAGTCCAAGGACCGAGCTGATTATCTTCGTTTTGATATTGTTCAAAGGGTGTATAGCCGGGACTTACAATTGGGTTGTGGCAGAGATGGCCTAAATCGTAACGAGCCCAGCCAAAGTCGGTTAGCACAGGGGTATAATTTTCTTGCCGTATATAAACCGAAGCTGGTTTGATGTCGCAATGTAGATAGTCTGCTTGATGTACGACTTCTAATCCATCTAATAGGGCTGGTATAAATCTTATTATTTCTTCTTCAGTTGCAATATCCCCCTCTTGGAGAAAATGGGCTAAATTTTGCCCAGGCTGATATTCCATTACCATATAAGCGGTATCGTTAGCCTGAAAAGAATCTAATATTCGTACAATATTCGGATGATTAAATTGTGCTAATATTTGTGCTTCATTAAGAAATTGATCTAAACCCCAAGCAAAATTCTCAGCATTTTCTGGCAATATGGGAGACACATCCTCATTATTGGCAAGGCGTACAGCTAAATTATTTGGTAAGTATTCCTTGATGACGACTAAAGTGTTAAGCTTTAAATCTTGAGCCAGATAGGTAATACCAAAACTGCCTTCACCAAGGATTTGTTGGATTTGGTAATGCTCTAACTGATAAGCAATAGCTAAGGCATTACTATTAGTTTGGTGATTATTCATGATGTTTAGTTCTGTTATCCTTAATTTATTGAAATATATTTATTATTTTATGTTAAGCACTTTCGTTCCCACGCTCCAGCGCCACTGCCATTAAGTTAAGCCTTAAAATCAGACCTCCGAGGAAAACCATACCTCGGAGGTCGTTAGATTTATAACCTCCGAGGTATGGTTTTCCTCGGAGGTTTTTCTTAACTTAATGGCATTGACGCTCCAGCGTGGGAACGAGAGTAACGAGAGTAATGTATTTATTATATGGAGTTATTTAGTTAATGTCTGCAAATATAAATAATCGCGCCCCCCTGCCTATTGGTTATCATCTGCATGAATATCGTATTGAAAGCATTTTTGGAGAAGATCATTTTGGCATAGCGTATCTGGCTTTAGAAACCAAATCCAATTATAAAGTATTGATTAAAGAGTATTTTCCCTGTGAAATGGCAATACGAATGTCGGATCAGCGTATTGAACCTAGTTCTGATGAAGAACGAGAAAATTATCACATTGGATTAAAAAAATTTCTCACAGATAATCATATTTTAGCTCAATTAAACCATAGAAATCTTATACGAGTGCTGGAATTATTTGAATCACATAATACTGGCTATTCTGTTATGAAATATGAGCCTGGGCAAACGCTTGCCGATTTACTTGAAAAAAAGGGAATGCTAACACATTCAGCAGTGATGAAACTTTTGCCACAGTTGCTATCAGCTTTAACAGTAGCACATAAAAATGGCTTGTTGCATCTCAATATCAACCCAGCTAACATTTATTTACGCGAAAAGGATCAAACTCCAATTCTATTTAATTTTGGCAGTTCCTCCTCCAATTACGCACTTCTTCTTAAGTGTCGCAGCCTGATGGAAAATTCCAGCTATACGCCATTTGAGCAATATGAAAAGGAAAATATTCCAGAATATTGTACGGATATTTATTCTTTGGGAGCTGTGTTATATCATGCAATCAGTGGTAAGCCTCCTATAGATGCTCTTAAAAGAAAAGGCTTACTTTTGCTAGGCGATCCTGATCCATTAGTCCCAATAACTACAATGAGGATGGATAAACATTATTCTAAAAATCTATTGGAAGGGATTGATTGGGCACTGGCTATTAATCAGAGAGAGCGTCCGCAAACCATTGTACAATGGGGAACATTTCTCTTGTCTCAATCTCCACAACGAATATTTTTATTGCGGCAGTCTCTGCAACGAATCATGATAGTGATTGTCATAATCATTGCGCTAATTGCAGCTGGTTTGGGTTTAAAATATTTATTTACTGCGAAAAAACCAGCGAAAGACGGGAATAATATTGAAAATCAGCTTGAGACTCAAGAATTAAAGAAGAAAAAAATCTTGTTATCGCTGCTAAAGCAAGCTCCCCATCAAACGGCAACAGTTGTCCAAGCTATCACTTTACCTGTACAACAAATCTTATCGTTAGAAGGACATAAAGCCGGTATATGCGTTGAAGCTTGCCTAGCTTTTAGTCCTGATGGCCAATTACTGGCATCAGCTAGTTGGGATCATACAATTAAAATCTGGGATGTAAACACTGGCAAATTATTGCGAACTTTACAAGGACATCAGGATTTAGTTTTGTCGATTGCTTTTAGTCCTAATGGATTGCTCCTCGCTTCAGGTAGCGCGGATAAAACAATTAAATTGTGGGATGTGAATACAGGTGAAAGCTTGCAAACTTTAAAAGAAGGGACTTGGATTAGCTCTCTTGCCTTTAGTCCAGATGGACAAAAGTTAGCGGCAGAAGGTGATGATTATTCGATTAAACTGTTGAAATTGAGCAATGGTTCATTGCTACAAACTTTCATTGGGCATGAAAATGTTATTAATTCGGTGAAATTCAGCCCAGATGGTCTATTTCTTGCTGCTGGTAGTGCAGATGGTAATATTAAGCTATGGGCAGTTAATAGCGGGCATTTATTGCAAACATTTAGAGGGCATGAAATTTTATCGATTGCTTTTAGTCCTGATGGATTGTTGTTAGCATCAGGTGATACTGCTAGTCAGATCAAATTATGGAATGTAAAAACTGGCAAATTAGAAACAACCTTGAAAGGACATAAAAATTGGGTTTTATCAGTAACATTTAGCCCCGACGGGCATTTGTTAGCCTCTGGCAGTCATGATCATACAATTAAACTCTGGAATATACACAATGGCAAACTTTTAGAAACCTTGACTGGGCATAAAAATGATGTCAATTCAATCGCCTTTAGTCCTGATGGTAGTATTTTCGCATCAGGTAGTCGGGATAAGACGATTAAATTATGGCATCATCTATAAGTATTAATGCGGTTTTGCCAGTTGCGTAACCAGCTAGTATTATTCTGTTCTAGTGGTGCATTTTGTATGCGGCGTTTAAGAATCAACTCGGCAGCATTGGCAAAATCTTCTGTTGCCTTGCCTGTTGATGACATTTGTTCAAGCACCTGTAATAAACCCGAATTTTGTCCTTTGCCTTTAAAATTAGCATAATCAATCATGGCATAAAGCCCCTTGGGCGTTTGTACTAGACGCTTAATTTGTGTATATATATGTTGCCGTTGTTTATATGTAGGCACTGTTTTGATCATTTTTGGCAGACTTAATTTTAAGCGTTCTACCATAAAATAGACTTGCTGTGGAATCGTATTTTTCAGCATATTGCGTAAGCTTATCATTTGATAAGTTTCTTGATTTCTAATAAAGTCTTGTTCTGTTAGCCAAGGTGGGCTTGAGGTATTTAGCAACCACAATGGTATTGTAATGCCTTTTTTTTCTAAAAAAGAGATTAAATCCGAGAAATTATTGGTAAAGTTCTCATTTTTACTTTTTGGAGACCAGACAAAATGGCCTATTCCGAGCAATAGTTTATTATCATCCCAAAATATCAATCCTGATAATTGTCCAGCATTTTCATTTTTCCAAATTTGCTGTCCGACTTTCGCCGCCTCTGGTTCGGTAAATTGGTAATATGCGTCTTGTAGTAATTCCCATTGTTGTTTGCTGATTCTAGTTTCTTCAGGGTTTTCTCCGAAATTGATGATTAATATATATACTCCTATAATCAGTATCACAAGTATTACATACCCAAGCTTGCGAAACAAACGGCGGAAAAACCTACGCTTAGTTTTAGTTCGATTAAACCAGCGTTTCTTAACAAAACTTGGTTTTTGAAAACGAAAAAATGATTTCAATTTCTCAATCGGAGAAGTGTGAGATTTTAAGAATTTCGCTCGCCACACCTTAACATTTTGTGGACGTTCCGTCTCCGTAATTTTAAGTGCCCAATCAATAGCTTGTAAAAAATTTTTTGAGTAACGATTGCGCCCAATTTTTACAGCAGGCTTTAAGGGATCAGCTATATGTCGTCGTATTGCATCAAAACGTTGGATAGCATCTATTGGTGTCTTACCACTAATAAGGCGATATAATACTGCACCTAAAGAATAAATATCTGACCAAGCTCCATGATTACTTTCGACAGAATATTGTTCAAAAGGTGCATAACCTGGAGTTGTCATTGTGGTTAAAAGCTGAGTACGGCTGTCAACTACATAACGCGCGGCTCCAAAATCTAATAAAACGGGGCTATTATCTTTTTGACGTAAATAGATATTGTCTGGTTTAATATCTCTATGTAAATAACCAGCTTGGTGTATGGTTTCCAAGGCATCTAATAAAGGCAACAAGATTTTCATTATTTGCGCCTCGGTTGCAGTTTGATTTTTTTTAAAAACTTTTGCAAGGCTTTGCCCTTGTTCATATTCCATTACAATATATGCTGTTTGATGTGCTTTAAAGTAACTCAAAACACGTACAATATTATAGTGCTTAAATTTAGCTAAAGTACGGGCTTCAGTGAAAAATCGATTTAAGCCCCAGGTAAAATATTCAAGCGATTGTGATGATTTGGCTCGCACTGTGTGATCAATTTCACGTACAGCGAGATCATTGGGTAAATATTCTTTAATGGCAACTAAAGCATTAAGATCAGTATCTTTAGCCAGATAGGTAATACCAAATCCACCATCACCAAGTACGCTTTGGATAATATATTGTTTTAAGTGATACCCTATAGGTAGGGCATTGCGATAAAGATTGTTCGGATTCATAATATATTTTCTAGAAATATTAATTCTTTTTAAATTAATATAATATTAACAGAAAGCATTATAAGGGTAGTCCAAAATTTTAGCAGTCAGAACAGAATACTCGCAAAAATTGCTTAAGCTGTTAAAATATTTTCAATTTTAAAATGATGAGATTAAAAGCCAATGAAAACTTACCTAATTGGTCGCAGTCACACCGCGAATATTGTCATACCTGACGCTGATCGTTCAGTTAGTGGGATTCATTTAGAACTCACTATAGATACTGATGGTAAATTTTATATTATTGATTGTAACAGCACTAATGGAACTTATCGCAAGCATGGGGGACGTTGGAACGCTATTCAACAGACTTATGTAAACCAAGATGAACAAATATTATTGGGCAAATATCTAACTACAGTGCGCGAATTATTATCCATGCGTTTCAAAAAATTATCGCTCAAAAGCGATGAACAGTATCAAAAAGATACCCATATTGGTGTAGAACGCGATCCTGAAACTGGTGAAATTATTCCTCGGAGATTTTAATGAATAACAAGGAATTCTTAACCATTAATCAAGAATACGCTGGTGATTTCATTCAAGGGGGGCGAGATTGTCAAGAAGATGATTTTGGTTTTGATAATAGTCGTCCGTTTGATTTTTTAATGGTACTGGCAGATGGTATGGGCGGGCATCAAGGAGGTGCTGAGGCGAGCCGTTGTGCGATTAAGAGTTTTATGAATGCCTACAAGATAGCTAAAGGCAGTATTGCCAAACGCTTAAAAGAAGCATTAGAAATAACCAATCAACAAGTAGGGATAATAGCAAAATCGAATCCAAACTTAAAGGGAATGGGTTGCACCCTAGTTGGGGTGGTTTTTAATGGTGAACAATTAGAATGGATTAGTGTTGGTGATTCGCCATTATGGCTTTACAATGATGTTCGAGGATTATGCCGCTTAAATGCTGATCATTCAATGAAACCCATCCTAGATGAACAGGTTCATCGCGGTGAAATGACGCAAAAAGCTGCGGCAAAACATTCTTTGCGTAATATGCTGATTTCCGCAATCACAGGCGCACCACTGAAATTAATAGATCACTCATCCATCAAATGTTATCCAGGTGACCGAATTCTATTAGCCAGTGATGGGCTATTGACACTGTCTGAACAGAAAATTGGTAAGATTTTAAGCCAATCTTTGCCCAGCAATAAATTAGTCAAGCATTTATTGGATACTGTAAAAAAAAAAATGAATCAAAATCAAGATAATACTACGGTATTAGTACTTAAGATACCCAATAACACGTTGATAAATAATGCCCGCAAAAATAATATCTTCAAACGGGCAATTAATTATTTTAAGCACACCTCAGTATAGATAAACACCCCTACATTTTAGGTTAATTAAATTTGAGAAACTAACTATGAAACTCCTATTGGATGAAAGTATCATCAAAATACTGATGCTAATATCTGCCAGCTTTTTTGCGATGCTCTCTTTTTTTCCAGAAACACCTCTCTTACTTGGAATCACAGCTTTACTCATTGGTTTAAATTTTATTTTATCCTTAGTTGAATTGTTCCGGAAAGGGACTGTTACTAGCAGTATAATACTCCTAAATATTGTCCAATTAGCCCTGTTTTGTCTTCTATTTCTTTTGATTCACGACATACTGGGTGCTGATAATTATACTTATTCAAAACCGCCTACTTGGTTAGATTGGGTGATATTCGTGGGTGTACATGTAGTACGAGCAATGGATATTGTTGATTTCTTGAGTGATTATAATATCTTTCATTTTCAGAACGTCAGCAATGCGAGTACATTAGTTGGAGTCATACTTTTTGCAATGCACATGATGGTAGATATCTTCATTGTCGGTGCAATTCTTATGTTTTTGAATCGCCGTAGTAACGAAGAACCTTCTCGTTTGAGAAAAATTCTGGCATGGTTCGGTGAAAAGATTGAATGGTTCATGCAGTTCCGCCTTTGGATATTAACGGGAACCTTTGGAATCATTATTTTAGTAGCGATAACAAATTCTTGGCCGCTAAGAGATTGGTTTTTATGGCCACTTAATGAAATCTTACGCGCATTGGACATAGGTGACCTGTTTGAAATATTTGATTGGCAAATTCACGACATAGATATGAACTATAAATGGGGTTTAATTGCACTGGCGGTTTCCTTTCGTTTTTTAGTCAGCGTTTATGTATTAGGCTTTGCAAACATTTTATATCTTAAGGTGTTAAAAGGGCGTGGTAAGACTGTTGATGAATTACTAGAATTATGCTTCTTACCTAATTTATCAGAACAAGATAAAAGAATTGCAGTTCAAGCATTAATCAAGCACGCTTCACAAGCAGTTGAGCCTCTAATTAAGGCATTAGACAATAAAAATAGTGATAATCGTAGGATTGCTATTGAAATTCTTGGCGAAATTGGAGAAGAGGCTTTAGATGCCGTTCCAAAATTAGTTAAAGCATTGGTCGATGGCAATAGTGGAGTTCGTTGGGCTGCTGCTGTGGCATTAAATGAAAGGATTGACCCTAAATGGCCGCAAAATGAGAAAATTATTGATGTCATTCCTGAAATTGAAAAAGGATTATTAGAAGCTGATAGTATGATTCGTCGTGCCGCAGCTGATACCTTGGGAAAAATAGGTCCATTAGCCATCAGCACCATTCCGTCTCTGGTAAAAAGCTTGGTAGATACATCCAGTGATGTTCGTCATGCTGCTGATAATGCGCTAAAGAAAATTGACCCCCAATGGTGGAAAAATCAATCTGCGAGAAGTGCAATAACTCCTCTGCTTAAAGCTGTGGATAACTATAGTAATGTCAGCCGCTGTGCTGCTGCCGCCATTAGCCTAGAAAAACTTGCTCCTCAATGGCTATCTAGTGAGAGCGCCTCTCAAGCCGTTCCTTGTCTTGTGAAAGCCTTAGCAACCAGTTATAATGCTGAAATTGGTCGCGCTATTGCAGTAACTTTAGAAAAAATCAATCCCAAATGGCCACAAAGTGAGGGAGCTTTTCGTGCAATTCCCTATTTCATAATAGCACTGGCTGATAGCCGTGAATCGGTTCGTAGTCTTGCCACTGAGGCTTTACATAAAATTGATCCTAATGCTGAAAAAACAGTTCCATCTCTGGTGAAAGCACGCTTAGGGGGTAATCATGAACTACGAGAAATAGCCAAAGAAAGCTTCAATGCTTTAGATAAAGTTTACCCAAAATGGTCTGAAAACCCTGCGACTATTCGCACTATTCCTCATCTGGTTTTGGCACTCATTCATAAGAATAAGGAGGTTCGCATTGCTGCTAATGAGGTTCTGAATAAAATTGACCTTCACTGGGGACATCTAAAAGCGGCTCATCGTGTCATACCTAATCTGGTTAAAACTTTGCAAGGTGAACATGATAATGAGATTCGTTGTAGTGCGATTGAAGCATTAGGAAAAATGGGAGCCGCTGCTGCTGTTACAGTTCCTTATCTGATGAAAGCACAGAAAGAAATCAATAATGAACAAGTGCGTTGGGCAATTCAATCCTCTTTGAATCAAATTGATCCTGAAGGAAAATACAGAAGACAACAATAAAATCTTGTATCTAACCTAAAATATTTTCGAAAAGGATCGCCTATTTATTGTTGATTTAGGACTTTTGCATTGACAAACGAATTTTTTTTCTCCTTGGAGCGAAGAGAAGCTAAAAAGCTTTAGCTTTGGACCGTCCAAACGAAGTAAGCGTAGCTAAAGCTTTGGACTCCAAGTAAGTTATAATTTTTAACAGGTTGTTTTTATAAAAAAATCACCAGATTATGCTGTCAGTGCATAAGTCCTATGATTGTATTTTTGAGTCTACAAAAAACACAACTAGGTGAAGTTTTATGCGTTTTGGTGCTATACAAAGTTTATTCAATAAACAGAGCAAAAATCTAAATAAATGGCTTGAACTGACTGCTTCTACAGAATTTTCTGAAGCAGAAAAACTGGCAGCTATAAACAAATTAATTGATTCAAAATCAAAGGGCGTTGCAGCTCTCATAAGCATTTTGAAGGATAAAGAACATACTAATCATACGATTCGCCGTGCTGTCATGGAAGGTTTAGGCAAAATTGGCTCTCCAGCA
>JALWSU010000488.1 GCA_026993485.1 Thiotrichaceae bacterium
CACAATACCATCTTCATCCCGTTTATAAACCGCTTTACGAGGACAAGCGGCAACACAGGCTGGCAAAGTACAATGATTACAAATACGAGCCAGATAAAACATCCACTTCGGATGCAAACCTTCAAAATGTTCACCTTGAGCTACTGCTTCAGACAACTCATCTTCACCTAAGTTTGGAGCTGAATAATCCATACTCTCAGGCAAATGGCCTAATGGCGGTTCTAATGGCGAACGACCTTCAAAAATAGTCTGGCTCTTTAACACCTTACCATCCCACTTCGCCGGCTCAGCACGCTCCAACAATTTCAAATCCCAACCAATGGGATAACCACCATAAGGCTTAGTTTCGACATTATTCCAAAAAATGTACTCCTCACCCTTGCCGCTAGTCCAACCATTTTTGCAGGCAACACTACAAGTTTGACAGTCAATACATTTATTAATATCAAAAATATACGCTACTTGCTTTTTAGGTAAAGGAGCATCATACGGATACTCCATTTCCCGTCCCAATTGTAAATTATTGCGTTTAGCCATTTTGTTGCAATCTCCTATAGCAGGTCTTAAAACTTACGCACTGATAGCAGACTTGGAGTCCAAAGCTAAAGCTTTGGACTCCAATCCCAATCCCAATCCCAAAACTAATGCGTAAGTACTAGGTCTTTGATTAAGCGATAAATTTCCCCGCAATGAATTTCTTCAAAGTCTCGTTTTCATAAGTTGGACACAAACCCTTTTGAGCGGGCAACCATAACCCCTTGCCACCAACACCACCAGCCTCAGCTTTAGTAATCTTAACAAAGGCTTCACGCGGCGCACCAGTAGGACAATGTACATCAGGCACAAAACCTTTAGTTATCTTCTGCCCCATCAACCCTTTAAATGACATAGTTTCAGTCATCCAAGTAGGTTTCAGCCAACTACGAGTACAACTTTGATGACTACCACCACGATAGAGAGATTGATACTGACTATCAGCAGACCTAGCCAAACCATCAGGATTTTCCTTTTGCCCTCGAACCGAACTAAAAGTAGCACCAGTCATGTTATGCCACATGCGAGTAACTCCGCGCGGAGTCCCCGGATAATAGCGAGCCCTCACTAACAGGCGAGCAACCTCATAATGCTCAGGCCGATTTTCCCAACCTTTAAAAGGACGATCATGCGGATCAGCATCAACATAGACATAATCCCCATCTTCGATTCCCATCTCCTTGGCATCCAAAGGATTAATATCAACATAACTCTCAGTCACAAATGGAGTACGTCTATCACGGCGCAACATATCACCAAATGGACCAAACCAGATTGCTACAACATCAACATCTACACCAGTTGTATGCGCCCCATGACGATATTTAGGCGTATGGAAAATGAATTGATAACCATCTTCGCGTAATGGATGTTTACTACTAACAACTTCATCCACAGTCTTAATCACATGACGAGCTTGCCGAATATCTCCAGAAACTTCAGAAGAATCAACACCATAAGCTTCTGGAGTTTTCGGTCGTAATAACGGATGATCAGCTTTCGCCACAATCACATTGGGTTCATAAAAGGTCGAATCAATCGGCTCCCGATGCACCACAACATTTTCCCCACTATCTCGGAACTCAACCTCTTCACGATAAAATTCCAAACGCCCAGTTCTAGTGTACCAAGGTTTATCTTCATTACCCTGCTCCCACGCCCCAATTTTTGGATAAGTACGAGTTTGGATAATCGCAGGAGTACCAGCTTCGGCCTTTGTCTCCAAATCTTCAATCCGATAACCACAAGTAGCATTAGAATGATCTAAAATCCGTTGAATATAAGGACGTACCCCACCATTTTCTACAAAGTGCCAATACTTCTCATGGCGAGGATCATTAGTGAGTTTACCTATAGCTTTACAAATCCCAGCCGCAACCTCTACATCCGAACGAGTATCATGAATACGCGGAATAGGCGTTTTAGGGAAAGTATATAAAAACGGATTAGTAACACTAATACTCATATCGGGATAGCGGAATTCCGCCCAACTATCAACAGCAAACACAATATCAGCATATTCACAACTCAAAGTCCACCACCACTCATTTTGGGCAATAAATTCTACCCTTGATAAAGTATTAAAAACAAAATCATAATGACCCTTCACATTACCTAATAGTGAATTGGAATTACTAACATGAACTGCCTTAGTAGGAGTAGGAATATGAGAATCACCAGTCAAAACCGCTTTACCCATACGGAGGATAGTATCGCCATGATTAAAATAATGGACACTTTCCGCTTTCCAATATTTTTTCATCTTAGCAGGCTTCTTGGGATCCATTTCTGGATTAAAAGGATCTTCACCGATATATTGAGGCAAGCCATTAAAGAAACTCGCTCTATAATTACCCGCATAACTACCAACATTACCACCAATCTTACCAATATTACGAGTTAAAGCCGCAACCAAGAAAACACCACGATCTTTTAAATCATTATTAAAGAATTGGTTTGGACCCATACCCACTGTAAACAAAGTTTTTTCCATATTAGCAGCAATTTGTCGCGCCAAACCGCGTACAGCTTCAGCAGGAGCCCAAGTCAATTTTT
>JALWSU010000489.1 GCA_026993485.1 Thiotrichaceae bacterium
GATTTACAGGATTGGGTTAGAAGCGATTGATTAAATAATCCTTACAATCATTATCATCCTTTATAATCAAGGTTCAGACAATGGAAGCTGTCAGATTGAACTGATTTTGCAACACCTCTACCTCTATTGGTTTTAGCCCAAGGCGGAATTGACTCTTGTGTTAAAATATTTATGGTATTTTTTTTAAATAGGAAAATCGAAATGACTACAGAGCAAACCCCAAAACCTAAAAAACATCGCTTGTGGTTTTTCTTCTTATTTTTGCTCTTGCTATTGGGTGGAACAATTGTTTTAAGTTATCCAGTTTGGCAACAATTTACTCATTTAGAACAAACACTACAAGAGGAAATCCAACAACTGAGTGAACAAGTAGCAAGCTTAGAAAAATCTCAAGAGAATCAAATTCCATTAAAGGCATTAGAAGCTCGTATCAATGAACAAGAGCTGGCTTTGAATAAGCTGATTCAGCAAATCGCGCAGCAGCCTCAAAATGATGATGATTGGAAAATCGCTGAAATTAATTATTTAATCACTATTGCTCATCAGCGTTTGCAATTAGTACAGGATTCTCAAGGCGCATTGGCGGCATTAAGAATGGCTGATGAAAGTTTACAATCTTTAAATAAACCTGAACTTCTTAAAGTAAGAACTGAGTTGTTGAAAGATATTCGGCGTTTGCGAGAATTAAAGCTACCAGATATTACTGGTTTAGCTTTGCGTTTAGCTCAGGCGCAAACGCAAGTCGATAATTTACCCTTATTACAAGGCACTCGTGAAAGCTATACGCCTCCAGATAGTTCATCGGAGTCTGAGAAGACTAGTGAGGAATTAGAATGGCAACAAGTTTTTTGGAGAGAAGTTCGACGATTATTTGTAATACGCTATAATAATGAAGCTGAGAAAGGTTTTTTAAGTCCGAAACAACGCAGCATAATAGCGCAAATTCTACAAATGAGGCTAGAAAATGCGCGTTTTTTCCTGTTGCGGCATGATAGTCAAAATTTTACTGCTTCCATACAAGCTGTGCGTGAATGGTTGCAGCGTTATTATGATCAAAATGATGAGAAAGTAAAAACTTTGCAAACTGATTTAGCTGAAATGGAAAAAATTGTGCTTAATCCGCCATTGCCTGAACTGTCTAATTTACTCAAAAGCCTGTCAGCAGTGAGGGAAAATCCATAATTTTTTAGGGGCAATCCTTGATGATTGCCCAAAAAAATTATTTGTTCAAACGTTCAATACCCAAAGCCTTAAACATATATTTTTCATATAAAGGCTCTGATGTACCCTTTTTCATTTTACGAATGAAATACTTTTCAAACGCAATTTTAGCTAAATGAACCCATTTGCCTTTTTTAAACCAAGTCACATTACGTGGTGGTATTTGGGGAATTGCTACAAAAGCTGCTCCTGTATCTCCCATATCGGCTAGACAAATTGCATTCCATGAACCAGTTTCAGTAGGAGCAGTTCCATTCAATATTTCATTCCTAATATTATGTACAATGGCTGTCACCATTGTTTCAATCATATAACCTGTTTTAGGTGTACCAGTCGGTACTGGTGTCGCCTCTACAGGAGGGATCGCAATACAGACGCCAGCAGCATAAATATTTTTGTAGACAGGATTGCGTTGATGCTCATCAACTATTACAAATCCTCGGGGATTACATAATCCTTCTACTCCAGCAACAGCATCAACGCCTTTAAATGCTGGTAACATCATTGAATGATTAAAAGCTACTTCATGTTGTTGAATCACTTCGCCTTGCATATTATATTGATCAACAAACATTTTCCCTGCTTCGACTTTGATAATTTTAGCGTTGGTAATCCATTTCATATCACGATTACGCAGTTCAGATTCTAACATGCTTTTGGAATCACCAACTCCACCCAAACCTAAATGACCTATATAAGGCTCACTAGTAATAACAGTCATTGGCACTTTATCACGACGTTTTGCACGTCGTAAAGCGGTGTCGAGAATCATTGAGTATTCATAAGCGGGACCAAAACAACTTGCGCCTTGAACTGCTCCAACAATAACCGGACCAGGGTTATCAAGTAAATTTTGATAGCTGTCATAAGCTGTTTCTGCATGACTAGTGGTACAAATAGAATGAGTAAAGCCATTAATGGGACCAGTTCCTTGAACTTCTTCAAAAGCTAATTTCGGTCCAGTAGCAATTAAAAGATAATCATAATCAACGGTTTCCCCATTTTCTAAGATTAAACGATTATCGGCAGCTTCAATTTTTGTTACTGTATCAGCGATAAAATTGATTTTTTTGCGTTTGAGATAAGGTTCAATTGGAAAAGTAATTTCTTCCCGTTTACGCCAACCGACACCAATCCAAGGATTCGAAGGAACAAATTGAAAATGCTCTGAGGAATTAATCACTGTTACTTCATGTGCTTTCCCCAAAGCTGCTTTCATTTCATAAGCGGCAGGCATACCGCCTATACCTGCACCTAGTATAACTACATGTGCCATATTATCATCCTCCAAAATTTTTTAGTTTTCATTGTTAATATTATGTATTATTATCAATAGATTCAAATTAATAATAATTATAATTATTATTG
>JALWSU010000490.1 GCA_026993485.1 Thiotrichaceae bacterium
CATAGTCAGCAGATAAACTACCCCAATGAGTTGGCCCAGTATCGCCTTTGTAACTCCAATGAGCATGTGCATGTGCATGTGCTTTATTATCATGATGGACTGCTACTGTTTCTCCATGGCCTTTATCATTAACAAAATAAAATTGCCACACGGCAATTCCTATTATTATCATTATTATTGTGTCGATCACAATAAATATTGCTAGTTTTTTATTCATTCAATAATTTCCTTTAAGAAAAAGTGTCAATTCATTATAACAAATTTTCAAAAGCTAACAAATCATTCACCGTTTCCCGCCGGCGTACTAGTGTAACACGCTCACCATCTACCATTAATTCAGCTGCTCTGGGACGAGTATTGTAATTGGAACTCATCGTAAATCCATAAGCACCACTACTTCGTACCGCTAATAAATCACCTGCTTTTAAAGCTAACATCCTGTTTTTGCCAAGAAAATCACCAGTTTCACAAATTGGCCCTACAATGTCATAGCTTTGTTGCGGCTCATCCTGTCGCAATTGCACTGGTATAATATCTTGCCAGGCATTATATAAAGATGGGCGAATTAAATCATTCATTGCAGCATCAACAATGGCAAAATTTTTATCTGCGGTTTTTTTGAGATATTCAACCCGCGTGAGTAAAATGCCGGCATTGGCAGCAATGGCTCGCCCCGGCTCGACTATAATCTCATAAGGCGTATCGCCTAAAATTTCTAGCAGTGCTTGTACATAAACTGCTGGTTCTGGAGGATTTTCATCAGAATAACGCACACCTAAACCGCCACCAATATCAATATGCTCTAAATCAATGCCATTTTCGTGTAAACGCTTAATTAAAACCATTAATCGCCGTAAAGCGTCTTGAAATGGTGCAGTATCTGTCAACTGTGAACCAATATGACAATCTATACCAATAATATCTAAATTTGATAAAGCCGCTGCCTTTGCATAAACATTGGTGACAATATCAACATCAATACCAAACTTATTTTCTTTTAAACCTGTAGAAATATAAGGATGGGTTTTAGCATCGACATCGGGATTGACACGAATAGATACGGGCGCATGAATTCCCATTTCGCCAGCGACTTTATTGAGTCGATATAACTCTGCCACTGATTCAACATTAAAACAGCGGATACCGACTTCTAAAGCACGTTGCATTTCTGCCACGGTTTTTCCCACGCCAGAAAAAACCACTTTTTTAGCCTCACCGCCCGCTCGCAGCACCCGCTCTAATTCACCACCTGATACAATATCAAATCCTGAACCTAAACGGGCTAAAATATTCAACACAGCAAGATTAGAATTAGCTTTAACAGCGTAACAAATTAGATGCCGATGATGATTAAAAGCAGTATCAAAAGCCAACCAATGCTGTTCAAGCGTTGCGCGTGAATAAACATAACTAGGTGTGCCATAAGTCTCAGCTAATGCGTTTAAATCTATCCCTTCAGCATAAAGAATATCATCACGATAATTAAAATAATCCATAATTATTTTTTAGCTTTGTCTGGTTTATCTGGTTGATTTGATTGAGCGGTTTCATTTTGTTGAGTTTGCTGCTCAGCCGATTGTGGACGGATTAAATCACCTTTTTGCCCACAGCTAATAACATTTAAAGTTAGCAGTATAAAGCCTATTAATAAAAACGTTTTCAAAAGTGACTCCTATTATAGATAGGTATTCAGATAAAAATTTTGCTCTAAACCTCTGAGGTTTTTAAAACCTCAGAGGTTTAGATGCTAATATTTTTCTTAATCGCTATAGTTTATTAAACTGAAATTTTAATTATACTAGATTATTAAATTTATCCGTAATTATTTGATAAAACCAATTTGTGATAGAATTCAGTTTCTCCTTAAAAAAGACGACTATAATATTATGGAAACATTAGCTAATCTTTTTGAAGCTAATAAAAAATGGGCTCAAGAGATAACCAAAAAACAACCAAATTTTTTTAAAGAATTATCTAAACAACAAACCCCAAAATATTTATGGATAGGTTGTTCAGATAGTCGTGTACCAGCCAATGAAATTGTTAATTTACCGCCTGGTGGTATCTTCGTTCATCGGAATATTGCTAATTTAGTTGTACATACTGATTTAAATTGCTTATCAGTTATCCAATATGCAGTTGAAGTCTTGAATGTGCAGCATATTATTGTTTGTGGACATTATGGCTGTGGTGGCATTAAAGCAGCTATGGAAAATAAGCCACATGGTTTAATTGACAACTGGCTACGGCATATCAAGGATATTTATCGGATTCATAAAACCGAGCTTGATGCTTTAGAAGATGAAGAGGAAAGATTTCGCTTGCTTTGTGAAAAAAATGTGATTGAACAAGTCACGAATGTTTGTGAGACAACTATTGTTCAAAAAGCTTGGAAGGCAGGTAAAAAGCTTAGTGTTCATGGGTGGATGTACGGTATTGAAGATGGAATCCTAAAAGATATGGGGGTTTGTACCACTAACTGATGTTACGCATTCTCGTTTCTCGTTCCCACGCTGGAGCGCACTCTCTTATACACAAGGGCAACCACAAGGGATTGCCCCTACAGAATGGTATATTGT
>JALWSU010000491.1 GCA_026993485.1 Thiotrichaceae bacterium
CCGTAATGAAAACCAAATTTGATCGCATGGATGGTATTATTACAGTTGCAGAAGCCCTGAGTAAAATGCAGCATCCTGAATCCCGAAGTTTAATTATTAATAAACGACATCCTGATGATGAATTTGGTATTGTATTTTTAACTGACATTGCCCGCGAAGTACTCGCAAAAGATCGCGCACCAGAACGGGTGAATCTATATGAAGTCATGATAAAACCAGCTTTGACAGTACCACCCCAAATGGATATTCGCTATTGCGCTCGTTTACTCAACAGATTTAATGTGTTACGCGCACCAGTTATAGAAAATGATGATGTAATTGGTATTGTTGGATTTTCTGATATTGTTTTGCGTGGAATGGTTAAAACTTAAAGCTTAGGTATGGTTTTTAGCTTCCAGCATCGAATTGATTAAGAAATTTGGATAATCAAGTTTTTTATTCTTGATTTGTTTAAAATGTTATGTTCTGAAAATTCACTCATATTTGGCACCAAGCAAAAATAGTTGAAAAATATCCTAAAATATTAATTCGGACTTACGCATTGACAAACTAATTTTTTTTTATTGAAAGATATTGGAGTCCAAAGCTTTAGCTACGCTTACTTAGCTATGCTTACTTCGTTTCGTTTGGACGGTCCAAAGCTAAAGCTTTAGCTACGCTTACTTCGTTTGGACTCCAAGTAAGTTCTAAATTGTAACAATTTGTTTTTACAAAAAAATGGCAAGCTACTTAAAGAGGCTTTAGAAATTTTGTTACTCGACTATCAAGTTGGTTTTTTCTGAAAAACTATAATAAAAACATTTATTTTAATAATAAATTGGTTATACAGGGTTACGGCTGTTACCACCTCCGCCTTGCTTGGGCTTTAGCCCAAGGCGGAGGTGGTATTAATTGATCAAAGTTGTTTTTTATACAAACAGTATGAAAAATATCTGAAGTCAAGCAAAAAAACTTGCTTGATAGTCGAGTGTTACCTCTATTATTTAAGCAGTTATTGCTTGAAATCGAACGATTTCAAGCTCCGGCTCAAACAAAAAATCGGTCATCATAATCATTTGAGTGGTGCAAGATATGAGTAAATCTTGATTCAGACAATTAAAAATTTTATCTATGGAGTATAATTTTATGAAAGATGATATTCGTATCAAGAAAATAGTTGGAAAGGAAAAAAAGGAATCCGTCTTGGATCGTGCTTTTAGATTCAAGTTGATGTTAGAAGAATTTAGAGGAAAAAGGCCAGCTTCAAATGAAAACGTTCGCCGAATTGTTGGTCGAACTCAGTCGTAATGAGGTTAAATATATTTTAGTTGGTGGGCTTGTGATTTATGTGGCTATTCTCGCGTCACTCATGATGTTGATATTATTATTGAGTACTCTAAAGTTAATGTTAATTTATTGATTTCCACACTATTTTGGTGACGGTTCTGCCAAAGAACTTTCCTATACTGATTTTGATTTAGAAGAGGGCTGTATTAGGATAGTTGAGGACTTTCCTTTGAATATATTCACTATAATGCGTAGTCATACTTATCAAGATTTAATACGATACGTCAAATTTTATGAAATAAATGAGGTTAAAATTCCTTATTTGGGCGCTGAAGGATTAATAGAACTCAAACATAATTCTTATCGAGCTAAAGATCAGTTAGATGTTCAAACTTTGAAAGTCTTACTCTCAAATGAAGCTAATCAAAGCCCTATCGAAAAATCAGGAATTGTTAGTTCATTAAAAAAATGGCTCAAAAGTTTTTTTAATAACTGATGTTACGCACTCTCGTTCCCACGCTTCAGCGCACTTCTTTATACATAAGTTTTTAAATAATTGATTGCGTTTAATAATTAAACGCCTCACAGGGCAACCACAAGGGATTGCCCCTACAAACAATGATGTAGGGGCAATCCCTTGTGGTTGCCCTGTGAGGCTAAAAAATTCCAGCAATTTTATTCGCCTAATGCCGAATCCCTGGTACACTCAAAATCCTACCATTATTTAATGTTGCTAAATATATTTCTAAATCCCCATATTCGGGCGCAGAGGGTGGCAATTCATTAGCACGAGCTGATACGTTACACCATTGAAAGCGTTTGCGAATATCCCAGATTTCACCTCGACTGGTTCGATAAGTTGGAAAATGGTCATACATACCTAAAGGTTTTACTAGATATTGGCCTCGTATCCATTTATTGGCATTCTTTACATGACAATCCATACAAGCAAAATTCAATTGCCCAATTTTGCGTTTCGCTAGGGCTTTACCTCGTTTGATCGCGGCTTGGGTTTTTTCATCGCTGTCATCAATTGCAATGATTTGTCCATTGGCTAAATAGCGGAGATAAGTTGCTAATCCGAGATTTTCTTCTGATTCTGCTAGATAATCGGCACCTGTAGTTGCTCGTGCGTGGCGAGTTACAAATTCTTCGATGCCAATGATTTTGTTTAAGCGGGTTTCAAATTTAGGCATGGTAGTTGCCCATGTACTGAAAGCTTTTTCATCGGTATGACAGTCTTGACATGATTTTCCTGTTGGCCCAGAAGTGGTAAATAGTTCCTCTCCGAGTTCCACAGTAAACATGCCCGGATTTTCAAAGGGGTCTAAATTATCACGGGTTTCTATTGGTCTTGGACGATTAGCTGGGTTGTCGTCTGGTGTTTTAAAATCGCTGGCTTTGGTTAAGGTTTTTAGATAGGCAACTATGTCCTTGATTTCGTCTTTCGTAAAGAGTTTGTGTTTACCCCAAGGTGGCATAACTGTATTAGGATTAAATTGACGAGGGTCATAAATATAGTTAAATAAATGTTCATCTGAGCGTCCCCATAAGCCAACCATAGATAAATCTGGACCGATATTACCAGGTAATGAGGCATTCGGAAAAACGTGACAGGCTAGACAACTACCGCCATGCTGACGATCATCTATTAGTTTTTTGCCGTTTTCTGGATTGCCAGGCGTTTCAAATTTTTGAAACTTGGCAATTGGTGAAGAACGTTTATATCTCAGATTACTGAATTCTTTCCAATCAGTTTGTTTCCAGCGACTATTAGTATAGCGTTTCCAAGGTACAGCGTAGGCTGGTTTTTCTAGTTCTAGCGGCACAGAAAGCGACATTTCCGCTGCTGTTATTGGTTGCTGTAAATTCAAAGCAATAAGAAGAGTTAATCCAGTAATAGTGGTTGCAGTAAATAAAGGCTGCTTCATATTTACTCCTGATTTTAATATAGTTAATAAGTACTGAAGCATAAATTATCTGGGATTAAAAAAACTGGGCAACCACAAGGGATTGCCCCATCATTATTTCTCGTTTTCCTAGTTCCCAAGGCTTCACTGCCATGGTATTAAGCCATGAAAAGAGTACAGCGAATGTCAGACAACGAATAAAACCTTTGACAACTCATCAGATAACTGATTGTTTTTTATTCGTTGTCTGAGATTCGTTGTACTCCATCCTTAAAGTTAAGCCTTAAAATCAGACCTCCGAGGTTTTGAAAACCTCGGAGGTCTTTGAAATTCTAACGGCAAAAAACCTGCCAGGTTTTTAAAACCTGGCAGGTTTGTCTTAACTTAATGGCAGTAACGCTGGAGCGTGGGAACGAGAGTGCGTAACCTCAGTTTTTGGCCAAAATCTTTATCTGAAAGACTATATCAATCAGGTTGATTTAAAGCGGACAATTGGTTTCGGTTTTAATCCAATCCAAATAATCAGCTAAAGCTTCATTGGGTTCAAAAGTTAAGATTTTTGGTACTTCATAAGGGTGAAGTGCTTTTAAACGACTCATCATTGCTTCAACCTTAGCATTTGCCGTTTCCATAAGAATAATTTCTTCCTTTTCATCACAAATAGTTTCTTTCCAATGAAACAGTGAATGTACGCCAGAAATAATATTGCCGCCAGCAACTAAACGTTCTTCCAATAGTGTTTTTAATAAATCATATCCTTTTTTCGGTGGACAAGTTACAAATACGATTCGCACTAGCTAGCCTCTCCTTTGTTTTAATCAGAGTTACTGAATTTAGTAAAGTATAATCCCTCAACCTTGAACCCTGCAATTGGGCATTAGTTTTTGGAAGTTTGCTAGAGTATCGGCTTCGAGTTGATTTTTCCAGCAAACCAATGTTTGTAAATTTTTTAACTCACTTAGCGATTCTAAACTGTTGATTTGATTCAAACTACAATCCAATATTTGTAAATTACTTAAGTGACGTAAGTGTTCTAAATTACTGATTTGATTCAAACTACAAACTAATTTTTGCAAATTTTTCAATTCACGCAGTGGTTCTAAATCAGTGATTTTATTTTTCCAACAATCCAATGTCTGCAAATTTCTCAATTCCCGCAGTGGTTCTAAATCGCTGATTTTATTCCAACTACAAACTAATGTCCGTAAATTTCTTAATTCCCGCAATGGTTCTAAACTGCTGATTTTATTTTTCCAGCAATCCAAGGTTTGTAAATTTCTCAATTCACGTAGTGGTTCTAAATCGGTGATTTTATTCCAACTACAATCCAATACTTGCAAACTTTTTAATTCCCGCAGTGGTTCTAAATCACTGAGTTTCTTTTTACGACAATCCAATTTCTGTAACTCAAAAATTTTCCTCAAATCACTTTGAGTTGGTTCAGCGTTAATACCAATTGCGGTTCGGAAAAGATTTTGCCACTGTTCGTCTAACTGATTCCACCATTTTATGGGATTAGTTACTGGTTTGATGATATTTGATGCTTCATCTAGTTCCGTTCCCGTTGTTTCAATAGCTACTTTTGAGCTGGTTTGAGGTGATTGATTTTCTGCGGTTTCGGATTGAAGCAGTTTTTTTACTGATGAGAATATAACAGCGAAAACTTGTTTCACCATGCTTGTTGTTCCTTTGCTCTTGCTCTGAGTGGCTGCGGTTTTTGAGTGTGAATTTTCCAGATTAGCTATTTAACAATTTAGCTGTGTTTAGTCGATTGATTTTAATTGTTTTTCTGTCTAATAAGTCGTTAGCTACTATTGTCCATATGGGTTTGCCCGTAGATGGTTTGTTGACTGTTGCCCAACCAGCGACTTTGTATTGTTTGTTCATGTCTATTGAACTGCCATTGTCTAATGTCATCTGACTAATTCGCTTGCCAATAGATTCATTTGGCTTGCAAACGTAGTTCATGCCACCAACTCGCACCATGTCGCCGCCTTGTTGGCGATATGGATCGGGATTAAAGAGGTTGTCGCAGACATCTTCTAAGATATTCTTGATTTCTTGTCCAGTTAGGTTTTTTACATAAGTTTCTGGGTAGGTGATACAGGTTTGGTTTAAAATGTCTTCAAAGGTGATGTCTTGTCCGGGTAATATTGTAGTTCCCCAACGAAATCCTGGAGATAGGGCGATTTCTGCATCGCTTTGGGTACGCAAGGCATCGCAAATCACTTGATCAAAAGTGCCATTAAAATTGCCGCGCCTATATAATAGTTCTTCAGTTACTGCCAGTTTTTGCTGTAATTTGTTGAGGTAGGGTTTACGTACTTTGTCAATGTAGGCTTGCATGTCTTTATCAGCTTTAATCAAATTGGAGAAAACTGGTTGTAAGTGGTATTGATAGCCTTTGATTTTGCGATTTGCAACAGCAAAATCAAGCACTCCTACAAATTTGCCATTAGAGCCAGCATTGCAAACTAGGGTTATGCCGCCATTGTTTTTGACTTCTACTGGGCTAGGTACTACATCATGAGTATGTCCACCTAAAATTACATTAATGCCACGAATATTTGCAGCTATTTTTAAGTCAACATCCATACCATTATGTGATAATAAAACAATTATATCGGGTTTTTCTTGGTCACTAATCTGGGTAACTAAGCTTTGTAATTGACGTTCACGAATACCAAATGTCCAATCAGGGATAAATCTGGCTGGATTTGCTATTGGGGTGTAGGGAAAAGCTTGACCAATTATAGCAACTCGTGTTCCAGCTAGTTCGCGGATAGTGTAGGGCTTAAAGGCGTTGCCAGTATCTTCATCATATGCAGGTGAGCCGTCAAATAAGGCTTCTTCTTTGACAAAGACATTTTGGGCAATAAATTCGCCTTGAAATTTGTTGATATTAGCTAAAATTTCTTCAGCATTATAAGTAAATTCCCAATGTCCAGTCATGACATCTACGCCTAATTGATTAGTCGCTCCTACCATATCTTGTCCGCGTGTCCAATAGGCAGTCCCAGAGCCTTGCCATGTATCGCCACTATCTAATAATAGGGTTTTTTCACGCCCATAGCTGTCGCGTAAGTCTTTAATTAGCGTTGCTAGATGTGCAAAGCCGCCTACTTTACCATATTTTTGAGCGGCTTCAATATAATTAAGATAAGTGAATGCATGTGCTTCAATTGTATTGGGTTTGATACCAAAATGCTCTAAGAATTTCTTACCAACAAGGTGGGGTACTTTTCCTTGTGCTGCTCCGACACCTAAGTTAATTTGTGGTTCACGATAATAAATCGGTAATAGTTGGGCATGACAATCTGTAATATGTAATAAACGTACTTGACCAAATGTAGAAATAGGGGGGGTAGCAGCGAGTGGTGATTTTGGTAGTAAGCCCCCGGCACTGGCTATTGCCATTAATTGTATGAACTGACGACGATTCATTGTCATTTTTAATTTTCCTGATATTTTTTTTGTGGAGAAATAATAATGAACTATTGCATCATTATAAAAATTATTTATTGGTTATTATAATACCATTTTGTTTGCATCAATTAAATATTGCTACTGTTTTCACCCTTGAGTCCTATAAAGATTTTGGCCAAAAACCTCCGAGGTTTTAAAAACCTCGGAGGTTTAGCTACGCTTACTTTATTTAGACTAAAATTATTTTTCTGAAACACTATATAAGGATGGCAATTAAATCAGTATTTCAGAATCTGATGGTATAGCATGGTATAAATTTGCTAAAATACTTTTACTTGTTTTAACAAGTGCTAATTAATTTTTTCTATTATTTCTTGATATATCAACTAATATTTTAGGAGAATCAAATAACTATGTCAGATATCCCAGTGGGAATATGGATTGCGCTGGCTTGTTCAGTAGCAGCTTTATTGTATGGAGTTATATCAATTAAATGGATTTTAGGTAAAGCAACTGGTAATGAGCGTATGCAAGAAATTGCATCGGCTGTTCAAGAAGGTGCTAAAGCCTATTTGTTTAGGCAATATCTTACTATTGGTTTTGTGGGTGTAATCATTGGTTGTGTGATTGGATATGCCCTTGGTTTAGATACGGCAATTGGTTTTGCTATTGGTGCTATAAGTTCTGGTGCTGCGGGTTTTATTGGTATGCACATTTCAGTACGTGCTAATGTTCGTACTACACAGGCTGCTCATGAAGGTTTAAGTGAAGCCTTTGCAGTGGCATTTCGTAGTGGTGCTGTCACTGGCTTATTGGTAGTTGGTTTAGCTTTACTTGGTTTAGCTGGTTATTATGCGGTACTGCATGGCAACGTGGCTGAGGGTGAGATGGTAAACCTAGCTCCATTAGTTGGGCTGGGTTTTGGTGGCTCTTTGATTTCTATCTTTGCTCGTTTGGGCGGTGGTATTTTCACTAAAGGCGCAGATGTTGGCGCAGATTTAGTGGGTAAAGTTGAAGCAGGTATTCCTGAAGATGATCCCCGTAATCCTGCTGTGATTGCTGATAATGTTGGTGATAACGTCGGTGATTGTGCTGGTATGGCGGCTGATTTGTTTGAAACTTATGCTGTAACTGTTGTTGCTACTATGCTACTTGGTAGTATTGCATTTGCGAGTAATCCTGAAATAGCTAAAAATGCGATTTTATTCCCCTTAGTTTTAGGTGGTGCATCTATTGTTGCTTCTATCATTGGCACTTTCTTTGTGAAAACTCAGGATGGTGGCAAAATTATGAATGCCTTATATAGGGGGTTAATTGTTTCAGGTGTAATTGCAGCTATTGTTTTTTATCCTATAACTTTATGGATGATGGGTGGTATTGGTGAGATTAATGGGGTTACCTATTCAGTGATGAATATTTACGGTGCGGCACTGATTGGTTTAGTGTTGACAGCAGTATTGGTGTTTGTTACTGAATATTTTACAGCGACTGAATATAGTCCAGTTAGGCAAATTGCTTTAGCATCGACTACGGGACATGGTACTAATGTTATTGCTGGTTTAGCGATTTCGATGGAATCTACAGCTTTACCTGTGTTAGCAGTTTGTCTGAGTATTTACGGAGCTTATGAACTGGCTGGCCTGTATGGTATTGCGATTGCGGCAACCAGTATGTTGTCTATGACTGGTATTATTGTTGCTTTAGACGCTTATGGTCCTGTAACTGATAATGCGGGTGGTATTGCGGAAATGGCTGAATTAGATGAGAAAATTCGCGGTATTACTGATCCATTAGATGCTGTGGGTAATACTACTAAGGCGGTAACTAAAGGTTATGCGATTGGCTCAGCTGGCTTAGCTGCTTTGGTATTATTTGCTGATTTCCAACATCAAATAGCACATCACAGTGGTCAACATCTCACTTTTGATTTATCAAATCCAATGGTAATTATTGGGCTATTTATTGGTGGTATGATTCCTTATATGTTTGGGGCAATGGCGATGAAAGCAGTTGGTCGTGCTGCGAGTAGCGTTGTAATTGAAGTGCGTCGCCAATTCAAGGAAATTACTGGTATTATGGAGAAAACTGCTAAGCCTGATTATTCCAAAGCGGTGGATATGCTGACTAAAGCAGCGATTAAAGAAATGATTATGCCTTCTTTATTGCCAGTATTGATTCCAATTTTAGTGGGTTATTTCTTAGGTGCTCAAGCTTTGGGTGGTTTATTGCTTGGTACTATTATTACTGGCTTATTCCTCGCTATTTCTATGACAGTTGGTGGAGGTGCATGGGATAATGCGAAGAAATATATTGAAGATGGTCATCATGGCGGTAAAGGTTCCGAAGCCCATAAAGCAGCAGTAACAGGTGATACCGTTGGCGATCCGTATAAAGATACAGCGGGTCCTGCGATTAACCCATTGATTAAAATCATTAATATTGTTGCATTGTTGATGGTGCCTTTGTTATAAAGAAGTGAATTGCTTTTAGTTGTTTTTTAGTTACTGATGTTACGCACTCTCGCTCCCACGCTCCAGCGCACTCACTTATACATAAGGGCAACCACAAGGGATTGCCCCTACATCATGTAGGGGCAATCGGTTGCCCTTTGAGGCGTTTCAAGATTAAACGCAATGAAATCAATTGTTTAAAAACTTATGTATAAGAGAGTGCGCTGGAGCGTGGGAACGAGAGTGCGTAACATCAGTTAGTTAGTAGAGAAACCCAGTTTTTTTCATTAATGAAGAACTGGGTTTTTTTGTTTATTGGCGAATAGGTTGATGGTAAGGAACATAATTATGTTAGCTGTCATTGAAAAATTAGGTAATAATCAAGGAATTTGTTTTTCTCCTGAAATTCTGAGTCAAGCTCATATTTCTGTTGGTGATGAAGTTTTTGTTACTGTGCAAGAGGGGCAAGTCATTATTAAACTGGCGAATCCAGTACATAACTCATACCAAAACTTGGTTGCACATAACAGCAGTAATGAACATCCTAAAAAGCGTACTGTTGGTGAGTATGTTGGAAAAATACATATTAGTGATGATTTTGATACTCCATTTATTGATTGCACAATCAAGGGTTGAAAAAATCCCAATAATAAGTGCTGATAAGATGTTTGAACAGTATCAAGTTGAAGTTATTTGGTGAATTAAATTAATTGGAGTATATCACTATGACAAAACAATCTCCTCAAATTAAAAAAATCGGCTTAGCATTATTAATAGCCTTATTGATTTTTGGCATAGCTTTTATATTTTTTTCGCCAGTGCAAGCAGCATTGCTCAGCGTAATTGCTTTATTAGTCGTTCTTTGGACTAATGAAAGTTTACCTTTAGCTATTGTTTCATTGTTACCGATTATCTTATTCCCTGCCTTTTCTATTTTACCGACAAAATTGACAACGATTAATTATGCTCATCCAATTATTTATTTATTTTTAGGCGGTTTTTTGTTAGCAATTGCAGTTGAAAAAAGCGGTTTGCATACTTGGATAGCAGATAAAATCTTGAATATATTCCCGAATACTGCTCGCGGAATTATTACATCATTAGCCCTAACTTCGGGATTACTCAGCGCAATTCTTTCTAATACAACAACAAC
>JALWSU010000492.1 GCA_026993485.1 Thiotrichaceae bacterium
AATGTAGCCATGGCAATTGTGCGTATCATACCCAATGACATAGCAATAGAAACCGCACCTGCTACGAGCATAAAACTGGTAGCGAAACCGAGTTCTAACCAACCGATATTAATAGCATTCATGGTTTAATATTATGTTTGCTGAAAAAAAACCTCTGAGGTTTTAAAAACCTCAGAGGTTTATACCACTATAACAATCCTCCCTTGCCATCTAATTCCATCCGTATAGCAGGATCAAAATCATGTGTATGACTACTAAAAATCACAGTTCCACCTTGTTCACAAAATTGCTGTAAGCATTTAAAAACCAGCGCAGCAGCAGCTTTATCAAGTCCAGCCGTTGGTTCATCAGCTAAAATAATTGCAGGTTTAGTTAATAAAACTCTAATTAAAGCCAAACGAGCTTCTTGCCCACCTGAAAGTGAACTAGCTTGGCGTGGTATCTCAGCCAATCCCACACTATCTAATAGCGTTTCTAATTTTTCTACAGTTGGCAATAGTTCCTCACGTTCCTTCAAACGTTGTTTTTGTATTTGAAAATTTTGTAATGGATAAAGCAAATTCTCTTCTACTGTGCCACTGCTTATAAGTAAAACAGGCTTTTGTGGCAATAAAGCAATTTCAGCCCGCCAACGAGTGATAGATATTTCAGTTTCTAATTGCTTTTTAAAGCGCAAACTACCAGCAACCAATGGATGTAAACGTGCCAATGTCCATAATAATGTACTTTTACCTGAACCAGAAGCACCAAGTAGATGGTAAATTTTGCCAGATTCTAGGGCAAAATTAGCATTTTTGAGAATAACATGTTTACCTCGTTGAATTGTTATAGAATTTGCGGAAAGAAGTGACATAATGAAATTATTTACTCGTTTTATTAAGTACTGAAGCAAAAGTTTTTTGGTATTTTTTAGGAACTGGGCAACCGATTACCCATACCACATAAACCCAATGGTTTACAATATTGAAACTAATCAATCGTATAATACCAAAAAAACGAGCTTGGAGTGCAAGCTTACCTTGAACGACTCGTGCAAGGTAAGCTTGTACTCCAGATCCAAAATAAATTGTTCAAATTGTGAAAGTGCATAGTATATCAATACCAACTCGCTGTTATTTATAAATTTAGTTTGAATGAATGAACTAAGCATGTTATGATTTTACGCTATCCAAAATCTATGATTCATTATTCCAATGATAATTGAATATCTAAATTGATTTGGGATATTTACATGAGTTTAACAAATATGTCTCCCCTAATATTAGAACACGTAAAAATTAATGAATTACCCTATGGTTGGGTAAAACAGTTACCACCAGCGCAAACTGTTACTGTAACAATTGCTGTAGAAAATATCGAAGCTCAATCACCAATAGATGTTCCTGAAAACCAAGAAACATTTAAACAATACATGCGTCATCAAGGAATTAATATCGAAAGGCTTGAAGAATCCATTAAGCAATTAGAAGCTGGTGAAGTTGAAACAGTTGAATTAGATAAACTGGATGATTTACTGGACAATTCCATAAAAAATGCGAAAATTAAAACTAACATCTAATGTCAAACAAGATTTAGCTTTTTGGAAACAGAGAGATAGCCAAAAATATGACAAAATAAAGAGAATGCTGGAACAAATCTGCATTACTCCTCAAACTGGTATAGGTAAACCTGAAGGTTTGAAGTATAAATGGTCAGGATATTGGTCACGTCGAATTGATAGAGAAAATAGACTTGTCTATAAATTTGATGATGAGTTTGTTTATCTGGTTCAAGCAAAAGGCCATTATTCTAGTCCACCAGATGAGTTTGAAATGGATAACGCTGATTAACTAGCTAATATTTTAGGGTAAATCCGCGATTACTCCGCTAATAAGCGTTTAGCTGCTTCTGTCCATTTGCTTTTTTTGCTAGTGGTTTTTTTATGAACATTCAAACCAAGCTCCTGAAGAATCTATTCAGGAGCTTTTTTTCTTCAAAAATTTGAAGATGCTTGTTAAAAAAAATTATAAGAGCTTGACGGACATCTTCAGTATTTTCAGCGAATTTGCCTTCTACTTTTAATCCCATCATTGAAACGGAATATTCTTTTAATTTAGCCATTATTTTCAAATATATCTTGATATATTATACAATGCTTTTATCGTTCCCACACTATGGCAATCACACTAACTAATTGTCTGAACTGTGATTAATTTGATTAATGGATTAACTCTGATTAAAAAACCAAAACCATCAAAATCAGGGTAATCACATAAATCAAACAAATCACAGTTCAGACAATAAACAAACAGATTATAAATGAGAGACGATTTGATAAACACTTACTTTGTTGCTAAAACAGTTAAACTAGATGGATTTAAAAATTGGCGAAGGCATTTCAATAATGTATAATTAAAAAGTTTTTTTATGTCAAGAAAAAATACATAAATGGAAAAAAGTAAATTTTATTTTAAACGACTATTGCTTAGTATTTTATTATTAATAACAATAAGTTGTGCGACTACATTTAGTCGTAGAGTGAATTTTTCATCCCAGTATCAGCCCGGAGATACTTATATGGGGATACGTTTACATGGCACATTGGCACTTGAAAATGTTGCAATCAATGGACTGAAATTGAATGAATTATCAGACTTAGCATGGGATGAAGATGAGAATTTATTATATGCAATCTCAGATAATGGTGTTTTATTTCATTTGCGTATTGCAATTATTGAAAATCAGCTAACTAAAGCAATTTTAGTATCTGCTTATCCGTTAAAAAATGATAAGGGTGGCTTATTGGTTTTCAAAGATTCAGAAGGTTTAGCGATTCTAAAGGGAAATAATGGTATTAAAGGGGATAGTGAATTATTGATTTCTTTTGAGCGTCATCCGAGGATTGCACGATTTACACCAAAAGGTGAATTACTGGAGGATTACACCTTGCCCGCTGCCTTACAAGATATAAAAAACTATTATGAACCGAATAAGGCACTTGAAGCTATTACAATACATCCGCGCTTAGGGATTCTTACGGCTCCAGAATGGCCTTTAAAGTTAGGACAAAAAACTAGCGATTTTCTTCAAGGTGAGTATGAACATAGCATTTTTGCACTTGATGGTAAGCAATGGCAAATTCCCGCTTATCCAGCTCTTAATAGTGGAATAGTTGCTTTGGAGGCGTTAAAAGATGGTTCAATTCTAGTATTAGAAAGGGCTTTTGTTTCAGTTTTTCAACCATTTATTATCAGTTTGCGACGTGTTTGGTTATCAGATGATGGTAAAAAGAATAAGGTAGAGCAAGTAGCGGTTTTTGATAGCACTAAAGGTTGGAAGGTAGATAATTTTGAGGGTTTAACCCATCATCGAGGCAAGTTCTTTTTTATGGTGAGTGATGATAATAATAGTAGTTTGCAACGCACTTTATTAAGTTATTGGGAATTGGTTCCGCAATCTAAAACCACATTATTAAAAACAAAACCGCTGAGTTTTTTGGAAAAACTGGGTTTGTTTTAAAGACCTCCGAGGTTTTCAAAACCTCGGAGGTCTGAGAGCTGGAGCATGGAAACGAGGATTAATCATTCCCAGAAATTTTTTTCTTTAAAAATGCTTTTACCCTTAAACTGATTGGTACACGCGGTAAATGATGAAAAAAGCTATCTTGTCCCCAAATTTCTAGTTCGGGGCGTTGTACGACTAAACTGCCATGTTCTTGTTGCCAATTAATTGTTTGTGTTACTAAAATTTCAAATAGAGATAAATAGTATTCTAATTTAGAACGTACTTCTTGGCGTTCGGTATCTGAAAGTCGTTTGACATCAAGTCCTACTAAAACTAAGACTTCATGCCCTTGCCTACAGGTTTGAGTCTGTTCTACTATGCTAGTAACAGCCATATAATCGTTACCTTCAGGTTGATAAATGGCAGCACTGATACGATTGAAAACTTCACGTTCTGGAATAGCCAAGTGAGGTGGCACAACTAAACAGTGATTTTCTAAACAGGCTCTTGGTGTTTGTGCAATTAAGAATGGAGGCATTGCTTATTGTTTCCAATCTGGTAAAAGGGGAGTGCTAGGTATGCCCTCAAGACGAAAGATTGCTTTATTGACGAATTCGCCTTTTGGCGGTCTCAAAAGAAGCGTTTTTCCATGTTTCAAGTCTTCGAGTTTGCCATTGTAATAGCCTTCCCCATTATTGTCATAGTCGGTAAACCAATTTCTTTCAACAATTTCTACTTTAATTGTCACTACATCACTGAGTAATTTGGTGAATGTATAACTACCAATTGTTCCAGTTGAGCCATTAGCAAGTGCATTAACTCCGGTCATTTCGATGATTTTTTCTTCATTCATGTACACTGTAATAATATTATCATTATCAGCAAAGTTTCCCCACTTAATTCGTTCCAGAATTAATGTCAGTTCCAGAGGGTTTTGTATATCAATCAGATAGTTTTTGTAGGCTCTGACTTCACGATGCATAGTTTGCAACGGTGCCGATAATAAATAATTTCTCGCATGTTCTATGTCTTTATTAACCAGAAATTCGGCATAAAGACGCTGGTCATGTGCTATCTGAGTTTTTTTACGCAAACGACGAATAATTTCATCTCCTTGTTCAGTTCTGAACTCCTCTGGCCAATTGCCATATTTATCTAGTTCATCATAAGCATCAGACCATCTGCCTTGTTCGATAAACCAATTAATTTGAGTTGTTATCAATTTGAAAACGTTTTCTAAAAATTGAGATTTTAGAGATTCTAAAGCTTTATTGTTATAATTAGCTTGGCTTAAATGTATAGCCGCTTCTAAAAACTGATTTTCTTTGATTAATTCATAATATTGAGTAGTGAAAAGTTCCCATTCCTTATTTAAGGCTTCATTTGCTTCGGCAATGATTAATTTCGCTTGAGCTGTATATTGCCCATTGGGTTTGTTTTGCAAATAAAAGCTTGCCGCTTTTTTTCTAGTACGTGGAGAAGTTGCCTTTAAAACTGGTTGCCATAATTTTTGTTCTTCTGCTTGACGCAAGTTTTCTTCAATTTGCGTAATAATATTTTTAATTCTAGCCTGATATTTACCAGTTGGAAATGCGGCTTGATAGGCTCGCGCGATTTTTAATTTGACTAATTGTTTATCGGCTTTTTCTATTTGCTGCCAAAGGTTTTCCTCTTGTTCGTCACGTAAGCGTTCTTCAAGTTGCGCTAAAATACTTTGTACTTGTGCCTGATGTTCGCCTTTAGGTAAGGCTTTTAGATAGGCACGGGCTGCTTCTAGTTTGGTTTTCACAGTCGGAGCTTGTTGTAGTGCTTGCCACCATTGTTGTTCACGTTTTTTACGCAAGCTTTCTTCGGCTTCTTGTGCGATTTTTCTCGCTTCTATAATACGCTCTCCGTTAGGCACTGTATTGATATAAGCATTTGCCGCTTCAAGTTTTGTTTCGATAGAGGGCGCATCTTGTATCGCTTCCCAAAACTGGCGTTCGCGTCGCAAACGTGATTCCAGCAAAATATCTTTTGCGGCACTATTAGTAACAACTAAAACCCACGACAATGGATGATAAAGAGGTGTAGTGTAATAATAAGTTTCTAACCAATGTTCAGCTTTTTTTATTTCACTCAATTTTGCATTGGGATTATTTAGGCGACGTTGAACTAAATCAAAGTTTTTCTTGTCATTATGAGTTTGTATCCCTAAAATTATACTAAGGGGTATAAATAGCATTAAAGCAATTAAAAGCACTAACCTAGTCCACCAAATCCTTGAGATTTTACGTTGTGCGTGTTTCGCACGTTTTGCTAGTTCCGAGTCTTTTGGAACAGCCTTAGTCAGGGTTTTTATTTTGCGTTTTAATTTAAATAATGAAACTGAGGGATAAGGTAGCCAATGTTTATAATCGCTAACGGTTTGCTCATAATTTTGTAATTGCTGGGCATTCTCTTGTGATTTTAAGATTTCTAGGCGTTGTGCTAACCAGATAAAACCTTCTAACAAGCCAAACGATGCTAATGGATTGATTTGTTTAGGAACTTCAGTAGTTTTGCCATCAATACTGGTACGTATTTCACAGCTACCAAAGGCACTAACAGCAAAGGCTTTACAATTTTCCTTGCCTACCTTGTTGATTAGAGCGTGATATAAATCACGATGTTCTGTAGTTGGTAGTTGCTCTGGCGTTAATGCGTGTTGTGTCGCCGTATATTCGGATATAGGGGAAATACGATCCCATTTGGTAATTAATAAAGCAATGGGTTTACGAAACCCTATTAAGCCTATTGTTTTTTGTAGCTGATTGAGTTTTTCAGAAACGGCTGGTTGATTCTTAAGAGGGGCTGGGGCTAAAATTAACAGCCCATCCATTTTAGCTAATTTTTCACGTAGTTCTTTAGCAATATCTTGATGCGCGTTTTGAGAATGTATTAATTCTCCGCTATAATCAATAAGTCGCGCATAGAAATCGCCTGTTATTTGTGATGAAAATTTATAATCAAAGATAAAATCTATATTTAATTCAGTACCATTGGGAACTGTACCTTCTTCTAATTGCTGTTTAGCTTCTTCAAGCCGATCATTACTTTTATGTAGTAGTTCAGCTTCTTTATCTGCTTCTGTCCAAATATCTCCAATGGGACGTTTAACATCTACAGGTAGACGTGAACAGGTATAACCACCTGGATGCTCTATACGTTGCATATCAAGGGCAGCTAATAAGCAGGTTTTTCCTGAGCCTGAAAGTCCGAAAAAAGCAAAGTGGTATTTTTTTGTCATCATATTGATAAGGTTTAATAAGGTGAATCCTACTTGGAGTCCAAAGCTTTAGCTTTGGCTGGTCTCACCAAAGCTAAAGCTTTGGACTCCATGAGTTTGGGAACGATTAAAAATGGTTTATATATATTATACATTTGTGCTAAAATCAATTCCATTCTGTTTATTTTGATAATCCAGTTTGGAATAGATAAGATTTTGGTATCAAAAGCTGTCAGGTTTAGCTTCGCTGACTTCGTATCCAAAACCTGACAGGTTTATACTCTGTACCTTCACAATTTGAACAATTTATTTTTGAACTGGAGTACAAGGTTACCTTGTACTCCAAGCTAAGCATTATTTTTGATTTCCAAAAATAAAATAAAGGTAATTATTTGAATGTCTCATCCCACTTTTAGTCTTATCCGTCAAACACAAATCCCTAGTTTAAATATTGATATTGAAGAATATCAACATCTTAAAACAGGAGCTAAGCATTTGCATTTATCTGCTGATGATAATAATAATGCGTTTTTAGTCGCCTTTTTAACCGTGCCGCAGGATTCTACTGGCGTGGCGCATATTCTTGAGCATACCAGTTTATGCGGGAGTAAGCGTTATCCAGTGCGCGACCCATTTTTTATGATGTTGCGCCGTTCTTTGAATACTTTCATGAATGCGTTTACCAGTAGCGATTGGACAGCTTATCCTTTTGCGAGTCAAAATGTTAAGGATTTCGAGAATTTATTGAAAGTTTATTTGGATGCGACTTTTTATCCTAATTTGCATCAGCTTGATTTTGCTCAAGAAGGGCATAGGGTAGAATTTGAAACGCCAGATGATAAAACTACGCCTTTAGTATATAAAGGTGTAGTGTTTAATGAAATGAAGGGAGCGTTAAGTTCGCCAATTCAACGCCTATGGCAAGCAGTGCATTATCATTTGTTTCCGACAACTACTTATCATTATAACAGTGGTGGAGATCCGAAAGAAATTCCGAATTTGACACATGCACAATTAAAAGCCTTTCATGCTAGTCATTATCATCCATCTAATGCAATTTTCATGACTTATGGTGATCGTCCAGCCGCAGGGCATCAGGCTTTATTTGAGGAACTAGTTTTGCAGCATTTTGACAAGCGCGATTGTCGGGATTTGCAAATTCCTGATGAGCAGCGTTATACCAGCCCTAAACAGGCTATTGAGTACTATGCAATTGAGAAACAAGAAAATAGTACCAATAAAACCCATATTGTCTTGAGTTGGTTATTAGGTAAAAGTACTGATATTCGTGAAGTGATGAATGCCAGTTTATTAGAAGGCGTATTGCTTGATAATAGTTCTTCTCCATTACGCCATGCCTTAGAAACCAGTGATTTAGGCACAGCTCCGTCACCGTTATGTGGTTTTGATGATAATAGCCGTGAAAGTGTTTTTATCTGTGGTTTAGAAGGTAGTAATCCAGAACAAGCGGATGCCGTAGAAGAATTGATTTTTAAAGTGCTAAATGATGTAGCTGATAATGGAGTTCCGCTTGAAATGGTGGAATCAGTATTGCATCAAATTGAGTTAAATCAACGAGAAATTACTGGCGATGGATTTCCTTATGGTTTGCGTTTATTAGTTAATGGCTTATCCTCTATGATTCATGGTGGAGATGCGGTTGCCTTTTTAGATATTGATCCAGTATTGAATGCCCTACATGAGGAAGTAAAAAATCCAAATTTTATACCAAATTTGGTGCGAAGTTTATTATTGGATAATCCGCATAGAGTGCGTCTAGTTATGGCAGCTGATACGAATTTAGCAGCTCAAGAACTCGCTGAGGAACAGGCGAAATTAGAAGCATTAAAAGCGGCTATGAATGATGAGGAAAAAGCCAAAGTTATTGCACAAGCCGCCGCTTTAAAGGCTAGACAACAAAAACCTGATAATCCAGAACTACTACCAAAAGTCGGTTTAGAAGATGTCAATGAAGACTTAAAAATTCCAGAAAGTACAGTACAAACTATTAATAATTTACCAACAACCTGGTTTGCACGCGGTACTAATGGGATGGTTTATGAGACTATTGTAATAGATTTGCCTGATTTAGAGCCAGAATTATTACAAGTCTTGCCCCTATTTAGTGATTGTATGACTGAACTAGGTTGTGGGGATAAAGATTATCGGCAAACCGCAGCGCGACAAGCTGCTGTAACTGGAGGAATTAGTGCCAAAGTCTCCTTGCGTGGCAATTTATCCTCAGTACAAACAGTGCGTAGCGTATTCAGTTTAGGCGGCAAAGCCTTAGAGCGTAATCAATCTCAACTCGCCGAAGTTTTGCGCGAAACTTTGGAAGAAGTACGTTTTGATGAATTACCTCATTTACGCGAATTAATTGCCCAAATCCGCGCCTCAAATGAAAACAGTATTACAAGTCGCGGACATCAATTAGTAATGTCAGCATCAAGTAGTGGCATGAGTCCAGTGGGAAATTATAACCATCGCTGGCATGGATTAGCAGGTATCAAATTTCTAAAAACCTTAGATGATAGTTTAGAAAATGCCGACGAATTGCAAGCCTTTGCGGCAAAATTGGAGCGAATTCGTGATAAATTGCTCAAAGCACCACGCCAATTATTGATCGTAAGTGAAGCCGAACATCATGATGAAATTGCTAATACTTTAGCAAAATTGGAATGGCACTCAGATTTAGTTTCTAAACCAGACAATTTTCAACCTGAACCAGTAAATCAAGTGATTAAACAATCATGGGCGACTAATACTCAGGTGAATTTTGCAGCCAAAGCTTATTCAACCGTAGCCGGAGGACATCCAGACGCAGCGGTTTTAACAGTATTAGGACCATTTTTACAAAATGGTTATTTGCATCGAGCTTTGCGAGAACAAGGCGGAGCGTATGGAGGCGGCGCAAATTATGAAAGTAGTACCGGAGCATTTCGTTTCTTTAGTTATCGTGATCCTCGCTTAATGGAAACCTTAAATGATTTTGATAACTCATTGAAATGGCTAGAAGATCATCCACATGAACCACGCACACTAGAAGAAGCAATTCTTAGCGTTATTAGTAAAATTGACCGCCCAGGCTCACCTGCTGGAGAAGCAATAAGCACATTTTTCAATAATTTACATGGCAGAACTGCAACACAACGACGCGCATTCCGCCAGCAAATTTTACAGGTGACAATAGCAGACTTGCAACGAGTTGCCAAAACCTACTTACAACCAGAAAAGGCACATATTGCGGTATTGAGTAATGCCGAAACCTTAGATGGTTTGTCGAATGACTTGGGATTGGAAAGGTTTAGTATTTGAATATTAACTCTCGTTCCCACGCTCCAGCGCAGGGCAACCACAAGGGATTGCCCCTACACAAGGGCAACCACAAGGGATTGCCCCTACACAAGGGCAACCACAAGGGATTGCCCCTACACAAGGGCAACCACAAGGGATTGCCCCTACACAAGGGCAA
>JALWSU010000493.1 GCA_026993485.1 Thiotrichaceae bacterium
CAGATATAGTGAAAAGTTGGTAGATAAGCTGATAGTAGCGGATAAGTTAAGGGCTGATTTAATTGAATATGATAAAAAAATGTTTTTCGATGTCAACAAAGGCAGTTGGGAAGTCTTTAGAAGATGCCAAGCCGAGAATTTTGAAAATCCCCTCAAAGTGGTTTTAGAGCCTCCTCTGGTAGCAAGAAATCCAAAAGCTGACATCGTAGATGGAATCATAGGCATAGATTTTGGCACTAAAAGCACGGTTGTGGTTTGCTCTAAAGATAAAGAGAAGATTTTGCCGCTGCGAATCGGTATGGGAGATTGGGGTAAAAAAGAAGAAGCGAAACATTATGAAAATCCAACAGTTATGGAATTTAGAAATCTCCAAAGCTTTTTAAAAGCTTATCAAAATGAAGAATTTCGACCAAATACCAGTTGGGAAGATTTAACCATCTCACATACGGCATACAACAACCTCAAAAATAGCCACTCGGATAATTTTAATGCCTATTTAACCGAACTGAAACAATGGGCTGGGGATAAGAGAAGAAAATTAAAAATAGAAGATTATGAAAACAGTGTTTTTGAACTGCCCTCGCTCTTGGAGATGGAAGACGATGATATTAATCCCATAGAACTCTATGCCTACTATATAGGATTATACATAAACAACCAATTCAATGGCATCTATTTGGATTATATCTTATCTTTTCCCGTAACTTATGAAATGGCGGTAAGAGAAAAAATACTTGAGAGCTTTAAAAAAGGCATCCAAAAATCTCTGCCCGATATTGGGGAAAGAATCGCAGATTTAAGAGTTGTTATCGGAGTTAGCGAACCAGCCGCTTATGCAGCGATTGCCTTGCAAAACTATGGCTTTGATGAAAGCGAAAGAGTATTTTACGCAATTTTTGATTTTGGCGGCGGCACTACCGATTTTGATTTTGGAATTTTCCGAGTTTCAGATGCCAATAATATCAAAGAAAAGCGTTACGACTATGTGATAGAGCATTTTGGAGCTGGTGGCGATAAATTCTTAGGCGGAGAAAACCTACTTGAACTCTTAGCTTTTGAACTATTTAAACAGAATAAAAATCTACTCCTAGAAAAGAAAATCAGTTTTGTCTTACCCCCAGAATGTGATGAATTTTTAGGTAGTGAAACCCTGCTATCAAACTCAAGAGAAGCCAAGCTAAATATGGTAAATCTTATCGGCAAACTGCGAGAATTTTGGGAACGGGATATAGAAGATAACTTTGATACCGAGATTTTTGACGGCAATATAGAAGTAGATTTATACAACAACAATGGCGAAATGTTACCAAATATTTCATTAACAGTTGATGAAACCGAATTATTCGCCATTTTAAAAACTAGAATCAAAAAGGGAGTAGATTCATTTTTTGAATCATTAAGAGAAGCCTTTAGTAATAATGTCGGAGAAATGGACTTAGATGTTGATACCATCAATATCTTTTTAGCTGGAAACTCAAGCAAATCTCCACTGGTAAAAGAACTTTTTGATGACAAAATCAAAGAGCTGCAAGACGATATGCAAACCAATAATTTCAAAGGCAAATTTGAATTATTTTTACCGCTTGACAACCAAGGAGATTTTGAAAAACCCAACGGCAAAACCGGCGTAGCTTTTGGATTAATCGAAACACGACCGGGAGGCAATGGGATTTTAGTAATAGACAAAAATGTCAAAACCGAAAATATCAAATTCCAATACTATCTAGGAATAAAGAGGAGAAGAAAATTTAAAGTCTTGCTGAGCAGAGAACTAGAATATAATAAATGGGTAGAATTTATAGATGCCAGTCAAGAATTTTTTGAAGTTTACTACACCTCCTCGCCCCTTGCTACAACAAACCAACTACCAATAAATGATAGCTCAGTAAAAAGGAAAAGATTGAAAATTGACAAAGTGGACGACGAATTAAGCGTTTATTTGCGGCTAATTTCACCAAGCGTATTTGAATATGCAGTCGGAGATGGACAAGAATTTTCTGGGGCTAAGAAAATCGAACTTAATTAAAAAAACAGGGCAACTAAGTTAAGACAAACCTGTCAATCGACTATCAAGTTTTAACTCTCGTTCCCACGCTGGAGCGCAGGGCAACCACAAGGGATTGCCCCTACAGTAAATCATTGTTTGTAGGGGCAATCCCTTGTGGTTGCCCTTGTGTAGGGGCAATCCCTTGTGGTTGCCCTGCGCTGGAGCGTGGGAACGAGACTGAAAATAGGATGAATTTTATATGGAAACCTTAGAACAAACCAAACCGCAGTATCTTTCATTAGAAGGGGTAAAAATTAAAGTGCCTGAAGGAGTTTCATTGTTACCACAGCACTTAAATCGATTTCGTAGCAATATTCAAAATTTTCTTCAAAATGCTGTTGATCAAAATTCTAATATTTTGATAAATGGACAAATAAACGCCGACAATTCCTCAGAAAGTTATGCAGAAATAGCAAAGCAGTTTGCCTCTGTAATGACTGAGGATGTATCGAAAATTTAACTCTCGTTCCCACGCTGGAGCGCAGGGCAACCACAAGGGATTGCCCCTACATAAGGG
>JALWSU010000494.1 GCA_026993485.1 Thiotrichaceae bacterium
GCTTTTATAACTCATCCCTGTAGTTAAAAGAAAAATTATACAGATTGTATTTAAGAATGGATAAGGCAAAACCTAAGTAGAACTGGATTTTATCCTTTCTTAACTGCAATCTGTGTAGTTAGTTTGATTATAAAAATCAAAACATCAATTTAAAATAAGGAGAATATTCAATTGAAACTTATTGATATAGTTGATAATGTCATTATTAACCCGCGTAAGCTAACACATTATGCTTTAGACTATAACTCGCCTAAAGGAAAGCACAAAGCGGTTCTTTTTGAAAAATTACTTGGATTTACCAAAGAAAACTACACAAAGCTTCTTCATCAACTTGAAATCAAGTCTTTACAATCAGATGCCACTTTTCATACTGAAGATCAGTATGGAAAACGTTATACAGTGGATGTGTTGATTGAGGGCATAGAAGGACAACAAGTGATAGTCAAAACTGGCTGGCTAGTTTCAAATAATACAAAAGAAGCAAATTTAATAACATTGTATGTAAAAAAGAGGTAAACAGTATGCCAAATATAGGTGATATAATTGAGATTATAATCGACATACCGACAAGAAATTTACGAGCTGGCACTCAAGGCACAATTGTTCATTGTCATAATGAAACAAATTACGAAATAGAATTTACTAATGAAGAGGGAGAAACGCTTGACTTTATGGCACTAAGTACCGAACAATTTGTTGTAGTTTGGCAGGCTGAAACTCAAGAATGGGTAAGCATTGCACAAAAGACAGCAGCAATAGTAGGAAATTTACCTGAAGAAGCCGCAAATGAAATTTTGGATTTTGCTCGTTTTGTATCAGTAATGTCTAATTTAAGAACTGGCAAAATTCGTTCTCAAACCATTTCTCTACAGCAAGCTTAAACTTTTGTTTGTTTAATTGGTATTGTTATAGTTTTCTGGTTTTAATCAGGATTTGCAGGATTGTCTGAACTGTGATTTATGTGATTTTTTTGATTTTTTTGATTTTTTTAATCATAGTTAATCACATAAATCACATAAATCACAGTTCAGACATTTTTTTAATTCTGAAAATTATCAAATTATGTAAATCCTGATTCAGACAAATAATGGATGTAACTAAAAAAAAACGTTATTTGAACCAAATATGAAATGTTATATTATCGCTGGTGGTGCAGGTAAAACCACATTTGCTAAAACTTTTTTACCTGAAGAGGCATCATGCTTAAATTACGTTAACGCTGATCTCATCGCAGAAGGACTCTCACCATTTAAACCAGAAAGTGTTGCAATTGAATCTGGAAAATTATTGCTCAAAAAAAATTGACGATTTAGTTGAAAAAAAAGAATCTTTTGCTTTTGAGACAACGCTTAGTGGATTGAATTATATTCGACGTATTAAAATCTGGAAAAATCAAGGATATGAAGTTGTTCTATTTTTTCTAACACTCCCAAATGAAGAAATGGCAGTTCGCCGAGTTAAATTAAGAGTTGCCGAAGGTGGGCATAACATACCAGAAAATGTTATTAAACGCCGTTACCAAAAGGGATGGCATAATTTTCAAAATCATTATAAACATCTTGTTGACGCTTATGTTATTTTTGATAATTCTGGAGAAATACCAATAGTATTGGATGAATCATTATGAAAGAAAAAAGCTTCTACTCTAAACTAGCTATTAATGCCATGTATCGAGCATCAGAAATAGCAAAAAAAATTGCGGCAGAAAAAAATTTAAAAATGCCAGTTTGGAAAGATGGTAAAATTATTTACATTGATTCAAAAACAACCCATCGAATTTAACCATATTGTTATAGTTTTCTTGTCTTAATTAGGATTTACAGGATAGAACTACAGGGATGTTATATAAGCATGGATAAGGCAAAAACTACGATAATTTAAATTTTTTATCCTTGTTTATATAACATCCTTGTAGTTATTACTTTTTAATTTTGTAAATCCTGATTCAGACAAATAATGGATAAGACAAAATTTAATCTGAAAAAAATTCAATGGAATGCTGAAAAAAATGAGATAATCAAACAAGAAAGGGGTATCTCATTTGAACTGATTATAGATTATATTGAAAAAGGGCAAGTTTTGGATGATATGGAGCATCCAAATCAAGAAAAATATGCACATCAAAAGATATTTGTCACCTCGTTCCCACGCTGGAGCGTCACTGCCATGGTATTAAAGGATGGAGTACAACGAATGGAAAACAACGAATCAAAACCAAATCATTTAGCTCATTATTTATAAAAGGTTTTATTCGTTGTCTGACATTCGCTGTACTTTTTTCAGGGCTTAACTTAATGGCAATGACGCTGGAACGTGGGAACGAGGAAAACAGAATTTTCATAGTTGGGTTGGAGTCCAAAGCTTTAGCTTTGGCAGGTCGCCCAAATGAAACGTAGTTACTCGTTCCCAAGCTCTAGCTCAATATCTTATTCACAAATTTTTAAATAATTGATTTAATTGCGTTTACAACTATCAAATAGTCACGAATAGCATCTTGAATATTATTCAATGCTTCCTGTTCCGTTTTTCCTTGTGACCAACAACCTGGTAAACCCGGACATTGGATAGCATAACCTTCTTCAGTTTTGATCAGATTGACTTTATATCTCATGTTTTTTCCTAACCTCAATTCTCAGCTTTTTACACTCGTTACACTCGTTCCCACGCTGGAGCGCAGGGCAACCACAAGGGATTGCCCCTACACAAGGGCAACCACAAGGGATTGCCCCTACAGTAAATCATTGTTTGTAGGGGCAATCCCTTGTGGTTGCCCTTGTGTATAAGAGATTGCGCTGGAGCGTGAGAACGAGAATAATTTATTGTATTAAGAAGATTTGGCTTTTTGCGCCGCAGTAAGAATCCCGCGCAATATATTAACTTCTGACTCAATCGGTTGAATCCTATTAAATAGGCGATGCAAACGCCGCATTAAGTGTTTTGGTTTTTCTGGATCTAAAAATTCAATATCAATTAAGGTTTGTTCAAGATGTTTATAAAAATGCCCCATCATTTCTGCTGAGGCTGGGGGGTCTTCTAATTCAATTAGAGTTTCGCCAACTTCAGATTGGTTTTTTAAGCTTTCATGCAATTCATAAGCTATGATTTGCACCGCTGAGGCAACATTTAGGGAACTAAATATCGGATTCGTAGCAATTTGTACTAGAAAGTGACAAAATTCTAATTCTTCATTTGTTAATCCAGATTGTTCGCGTCCAAACAGAATCGCTACTTTTCCAGCAGATTGCAGTGATTTTTCAGCACAAGCTTTTGGAGTTAATGTTGGCCAGATTAAATGCCGTGCGCGTGTACTAGTGCCAATAACTAAGTGGCAATCTTTAATGCTATCTTCGAGTGTATCAAAGATTTGTGCATTTGCTAAAATGTCATCAGCTCCACAGGCTCGTGCTGTCGCTTCAACACTGGGAAAAATTTTTGGTTGTACTAGGCGCATTTGTGACAATTCCATGGTTTTCATGGCACGTGCAGCAGCGCCAATATTACCAGGGTGTGTAATGCCAACTAGGATTATCTGGATGTTATTTAGCATAATAAAAATTCTAATAATGCCTTTTGCGAATGTAAGCGATTTTCAGCTTGATCCCAAACAACACTTTGTGCGCCATCAATTACGTCTTTACTGACTTCCTCGCCGCGATGAGCAGGTAAACAGTGCATAAATAATGCATCTGGTTTGGCTAAAGCCATTAGCTTGCTATCAACTTGATAAGCTGCAAAAGCTTTAGCACGTTTTCTCTGTTCCTCTTCTTGCCCCATACTCGCCCAAACATCGGTAGAAACTAAATCTGCTCCTTTAACTGCTTCTGTAGGTTCAGCAAAAAGGCTAACATTTGCCTTAGTTTCATTTAGGATGTCAGTATTGGGTTGATAATCGCTTGGGCAGGCAATGGCTAATTCAAAGTCAAATTGACAAGCTGCCCGCATATACGAGTGGCACATATTATTGCCATCTCCTATCCAAGCAACTTTTTTGCCTTTAATTTCGCCCCTATGTTCGACATAAGTTTGTATATCTGCTAATAATTGACAAGGATGACAGGTATCAGTTAGTGCATTAATTACGGGTACCTTAGAATATTGAGCAAAAAGTTCAATTTTTTCCTGCTCAAAAGTTCGTATGGCGACACAATCAACCATTCTGGACAATACTCGTGCAGTATCTTCAATAGGTTCACCACGCCCTAGTTGCGAATCATGTGTTGAAAGAAAAATTGAACGCCCTCCACATTGAATCATAGCGGTTTCAAAGGAAACACGAGTACGAGTAGAAGATTTTTCAAAAATAATCGCTAATACTTTGTTTTTAAAAGGTTCATATTCTCTATTATTATTTTGCATGTTTTTAAGTTCAATAGCACGCGAGATTAATTTTTGTAGTTCAGCTTTGGATAAATCCATTAAGCTGAGAAAATGACGGGGTAACATAAACGTCTCCTATTATGAAAATCTTCTAATTAAATTACTAACTAGATTAATAATTTTATCTGCTTCATTATCACTTAAAATCAATGGCGGCAATAGGCGGATAACACGCTCAGCGGTGACATTAATTAATAAACCTTGCTCAAGAGCTTTAGCCACCAATTCAGTACAAGGCTTATCAAGTTCAATACCAATCATCAAGCCTTTAACTCGAATATCCTGCACCGTAGCAACGCCCTCTAATTCTCTTATGAAGCCTTGATAAAAACGCTGCCCCAAAATTTGAGCGCGTTGCAGAAGCCTTTGTTTTTCAATGGTTTCAATTACTGCTAATGCTGCCCTACAGGCTAAGGGATTTCCACCAAAAGTCGAGCCATGCGTACCTGGTTGCAAAATATCAGCAACCTTGCCACGCGCTAAACAAGCCCCAATTGGAACTCCATTACCTAAACTTTTAGCCAACGTCAAAACATCAGGCAAAATCCCAACATGTTGATAAGCAAACCATTGCCCAGTACGCCCCATACCAGTTTGAACTTCATCAAGCATTAATAGACAATTGTGCCTATCGCATAAATTTCGCAATTTAACGAGGTAATCATCATCAGGAATAATAATCCCGCCCTCGCCAATAATTGGCTCAACAAGCACAGCTACAACTTCTGGATGCTGTTGCATAACTTCAGCCATTGCATCGACATTATTATAAGGAACACGAATAAAACCCTCTAATAGTGGAGCAAATCCAGCTTGCACTTTAGGATTACCAGTTGCAGTTAAAGTCGCCAAAGTACGCCCATGAAATGACTTTTCAGTCACAATTACTGTGGGTTTTTCTATACCCAATTTATGCCCATATAAGCGAGCAATTTTTAAAGCCGCCTCATTAGCCTCCGCCCCAGAATTACCAAAAAACACTGTCTCCATACCACTGATTCGTACCAACTCAGCGGCTAAACTTTGTTGATGAGGAATAATATAAAGATTAGAAGTGTGTAATAATTGTTGAGCCTGTTCAGAAATAGCAGCAGTAACAGCAGGATGAGTATATCCCAAACTACAAACAGCTATACCTGAAAGGGCATCTAAATATTCTGTTCCTTGAGTATCCCATAAGCTGACACCTTTACCTTTGACAAAGGCGACAGGTTGAGGGAGATAATTAGGCATTAAAGCAGTTTGCATAATTGTACCTATCCCAAAAATGAAAAAAGCAGCCTCTAGCTAGAGACTGCCGTATATTTTTAATTAAGCCAAAAACCTCTGAGGTTTTGAAAACCTCAGAGGTTTAGTTTTAGTCTACAAAGAACTCTTGGCGAAACTTAATTGTATGCGCCTTACCTTTATAGTCAGGATCGACTGTAATCGTAAATTCTAAGGTTTCAGCATTAGTAATACTGAATACAGCAATATAATAAACTGCCTTAGAATCCCCACTTCCTTCTTCAATACGTTGAATTTTCAACTTTTTCAACTGTCCAGCGAGGTTGCTGGTTTGAGCAGAGACTTTTGCAAACACAGCTTTAGTGTTTTGGAGCTGTTTGTTGTCACCTTTACGAACGGCAATATTCAACAAGCCACGATGCTTACTACGTATAATCCCATAAGAACGCAGTACCTCAGATGGCAACATTTCAGTACTAAGGGCATTGTAATGGATAACATAACCATCATCAGTTCTAAACTCCATCGCATAAGAGCTTGAACACAAAAACAAAAATCCTAATACTATCAAAGGCAAAGCTTTTTTAAGTAACATAATTATTTTCCTTTATGTCTTCAATTTACTTAAAGTTAATATGGTATATAGCCATATAAAGGTGGCTTTAGTGTAAATCATTTGCTTAAGCTTTTGCTAGTACCTTGTTAATTTAATTTTAACTTTGGGGGTAATGTGCAAGGCTAATTTTCAGTTAAAAATCTGGTAGTTAAACTTAATTTTTTGAAGATAAATTGGAATCCAAAGCTATAGCTTTGGTACTACAAAAATTGCAGCAAAATTGCCACTTTGGAAAAATGGTAAAATTATTTACATTGATTCAAAAACAACCCATCGAATTTAACCATATTGTTATAGTTTTATTGTCTTAATTAGGATTTACAGGATAGAACTACAGGGATGTTATATAAGCATGGATAAGGCAAAAACTACGATAATTTAAATTTTTTATCCTTGTTTATATAACATCCTTGTAGTTATCACCTCGTTCCCACGCTCCAGCGCACTCCTTTATACATAAGTTTTTAACTAATTGATTTAATTGCGTTTAATCAGGAAACGCCTCACTGGGCAACCACAAGGGATTGCCCCTACAAACAATGATGTAGGGGCAATCCCTTGTGGTTGCCCTAAAATAACATCCTTTCCTATCATCGATTAGTCATATATAATAGCCAGTTTTGATTTTATTCACAGCACAACATATTTAATTAACAGGATACCAAAAAATCATATGGTTTCGATTCGATTAAGTCGTGGTGGCGCGAAAAAACGCCCTTTTTATCATATTGTTGTTACAGATTCACGTAATCGCCGTGATGGGCGATTTGTTGAGCGTATAGGCTTTTTTAATCCGATTGCCAATGATAAACAAGAAAAATTACGTATCAACATGGCACGCGCTCAATATTGGATTAGTGTTGGCGCACAACCAAGTGAGAGAGTTGCTCAATTAATCAAGCTGGTTGAAAAAATGCCTGCCGAAATTGCCTCAACTGAGATTAAAACTAAGGTTAACACTGAGTCTACAGAAAATTAGCCAACAATGCGGATAATGATCGGACGTATTAGTGGCCTTTATGGTGTACGTGGTTGGGTTAAAGTATTTTCTTATACATGTCCAATTAAAAATATTCTCAATTATTCGCCTTGGCAACTTGGTAAAAATGGACTATGGCAAACAATAGCTGTATCTGAAGGCCGTTCTCAAGGTAAAGGTATTATTGCTCGTTTGGAGTCGATTATTGATCGTGATCAAGCAAGTCGTTTTTTAGGTGCAGAGATTGCGGTTGAACGTCAACAATTACCTCAGCTAGCAGATGGAGAATATTATTGGGCTGATTTAATTGGTTTAACTGTAATAAACCGTGAAGGTGTCACTTTAGGGCGGGTAGATCATTTATTAGAAACAGGGGCGAATGATGTTTTAGTAGTCAAAGGCGAGCGCGAACGCTTAATTCCGTTTTTGCTTGAACATGTCGTTCTTGATGTTGATTTAGCCCAAAGTGTGCTACGAGTCGATTGGGGAGTGGATTTTTAAAATGTCCTTGCAGATAGGGGTTATTAGCCTATTTCCCGAAATGCTTGAGGCATTGCATTGTGGTGGCATTACTGCTAGAGCCTTAAAAAAAGGAATAATCAAATTATCTACTTGGAATCCCAGAGATTTTACTCAGAATAAGCATCGTCGTGTCGATGATCGCCCATATGGTGGCGGCCCCGGCATGGTGATGCAAGTCGAGCCTTTGAGGGCTACAATCAAGGCAGCTCTTAACACAATGGGTAACGATACGCGGGTAATTTATCTCTCACCACAAGGCCAGCGTTTAGATCAAGCTGGAATTCGTACCTTATTGAATAACAAAAAAATGTTGTTTATTTCAGGACGTTATGAAGGCATTGATGAACGGTTAATAGAACGAGATATTGACGAACAATGGTCAATAGGCGATTACGTTCTCAGTGGTGGCGAACTCCCAGCTATGGTAATAATTGATGCTTTAGTACGACAACTGCCCGGCGCATTGGGACATAAAGACTCTGCAATTGAGGATTCGTTTTATAATGGACTACTTGATTATCCGCACTATACACGACCAGAAGAAATTGACGGGCAAAAAGTGCCAGCCGTCTTATTATCTGGCAACCATTCGGAAATTGCCCGTTGGCGCAAAAAACAGGCTTTAGGAAAAACCTGGTTGCGTAATCCAAGCTTATTGGAAAAAATAGAGTTAAATTTAGAACAACAAACTTTATTGAATGAATTTATTACTGAAACTAACCAAACTCAAAGGGAGATTAAATCAAAATGACAAACATAATTGCCACACTGGAAAAAGAGCAGATGACAAAGGAAATACCTGCATTCAGTCCAGGCGATACTATTAGCGTCAAAGTCAAAATCAAAGAAGGCAATAAGGAACGTTTACAAGCCTTTGAAGGTTTGGTTATCGCTAAGCGTAATCGGGGACTAAATTCCTCTTTTACAGTTCGCAAGATTTCACATGGCGAAGGAGTAGAGCGGGTTTTTCCAAGTTACAGCCCACTAATTGAAAGTATTCAAGTCAAACGGCGCGGAGATGTTAGACGTGCGAAACTTTACTACATGCGTAATTTACGTGGCAAAGCGGCGCGTATCAAGGAAAAGATTACTGTCAAAAAAGCAGCCAACTAATTAACTGGATGAGGAAAGCTTATGCCATCCTTTGATATTGTTTCAGAAGTAGATTTGCACGAATTGTCTAATGCCATTGATCAAACTAACCGAGAAATCTCAACACGATTTGATTTTAAAGGTACTGATGCTAAAGTTGATTATTCTGAAAATAGCTTAATGTTACAAGCAGAAACGGAATTTCAATTAGAGCAGATTCAAACTATTTTAAATAAAAAACTGGCAAAGCGGAAAGTTGATATTAATTCGCTAGAAGCTGGAAAAGTAGAAATCCAAAATCTTCGTGCGCGTTTGCCAATGACAGTTAAACAAGGCATAGATAAAGAAATTGCCAAAAAAATAGTTAAGGCAATTAAAAACACGAAACTTAAAGTCCAAGCAGCAATTCAAGGCGATCAAGTGCGCGTGACGGGTAAAAAACGTGATGACTTGCAAGAAATTATGGCTTTATTGCGTGAACAAGACTTTGGTTTGCCATTACAATTTATTAATTTTCGAGATTAACTTTAGTTTAATTTAGGAGCTATATATGCGTATTTCCCTGACACTCGGCTTATTACTTCTAGTTTCATCTGCTTTCGCAGCAGAAATCCCTAGCGTAGTAACTGAAACCGCAAATCGTTTACAACAACTAATGGGTGCTAAAAATGTATCAGTAACTCCTACCCCAATTGCCAATTTATATGAAACATTGATTGGCAATGAAGCATTTTATATCTCCGCAGATGGAGCGTATTTTATTCGGGGCGATCTTTATGAAAGTAAAACGCCTAAAAATTTGACCGATGCCAAACGGAATCAATTGCGTATTAAAGCACTCAATGCTATGAGTGAAAAAGAAATGATTGTTTTTGCGCCAAAAACGGCTACAAAATATACAATCAACGTCTTTACTGATATAACTTGTCGTTATTGTGTCAAATTCCATAAGGAAGTACCTAAGCTAAATGAGGCTGGTGTCAAAGTACGTTATCTTGCCTATCCACGAGCGGGCATAGGTTCAATCACTTACCATGAAATGGTATCAGTCTGGTGTGCTAAAGATAGAAAACAAGCTTTGACTGATGCTAAAGCTGGACGTGAAATTAAACCAGCAAGCTGTAAAAACCCAGTTGCAAAACAATTGCAATTAGGACAAACACTTGGAGTGACAGGTACACCTGCAATAGTTTTATCTGATGGTGAATTAGTACCGGGTTATGTACCAGCTAACAGACTTATAGCTTATTTGAAACATAAATAATTGCCTCATAAAAAGGGCAACCACAAGGGATTGCCCCTACATGATCGTATTGTAGGGGCAATCCCTTGTGGT
>JALWSU010000495.1 GCA_026993485.1 Thiotrichaceae bacterium
TATATATTACAAATAGGAATTATGATTATTTATTAGCTTATACCGTTGAAGATTCCATTATAGCCGCTGGTACAGCTATGGATTGGTTAGATGCTCGTATGAGACAAGAAGGAGTGTGACTTTTTTTATTCTTTTTGTGGGCGGAATAGTTTTCCAGCTGGAACTTTGGTTGATACGGAATCTGGAAAGAAGACGATTGAGGAAGTTAAAATAGGTGAAAAGGTTTTGACGTTTGATGAGAAATCTGGGACCACTAGTAGTTTTCATAAAGTTACGTTACGGATTTGATTCAGGGAGAGAAGTTTTATCGGTTGATTGAAATTACGCTGAGTTCAGGAAAGAAGATTGAAGCTACTGCGGAACATCCTTTTTATATCAAAGGGAAAGGGTGGAATACTGCTGGTAGTTTGAAGGTTGGGCAAGTTGCTGCATAATGGGACGACTGTGGTTGTGGAGGAAGTCGATTCTCGTGTCTCGTGCGGCTTTTTCCGCTATTCCCTGTAATGACGTTTGTATCATGCCAATTATTCCTATTGGTTGATATACCTTTACATACTGCATAACTTTGCTCACCCCCGTGTGATCGGCGCAACCGTCTCAGAGTACTATAGCGTTACCCGATTTAGTTAAGTACAAACCTGCCAGGTTTTTAAAACCTGGCAGGTTTAATCACTGTATTTTATACAAACGGGTAGTGCTATATGAGTGAGTCTGAGTCCCTGCATGTCATCACCTTCTATTGGTTGGGTAAACTTACCTTTTATCAGTTACTTAGGTTCTAGCCTCGATCCGTATCAGGGTTTGGCTTCACTTACTTCGTTACCCCTTTCGTGTCTCAATATCTATATACCTTGTAACAGTTAAAGGAACATGCAGGATCTCCCAAGTTCTTGACATCTCTTTACTAACATACCACGCTCTCAGACTCCGACAGACCCTTGCCAGTCTTACCCGACTGGTTTGTGTAGGCTTCCGTTGCTTTGAAAACGTCGCCATCTGCACTTTATAACGGAGCTGTATCAAGCTTCGGGGAGGTGCGATACTCCCTTGTGGTCTATTAGTTTCTCTGTGTACGCTTCGTGCAATTCGTTCGGTGATATTATCACTACCTACAAGCACGCAACACTCGATACGGGTGGTTGGTTAGACCTTGCCCGACAGGGACTTTCACCTTGCAAGAGATGCCAAGCGTTGCTTGGCGCACCAAAGCTAAAGCTTTGGACTCCAAGCATAAAAAATCTAGCTTAGGAACTAGGGAAATACGGCTGCGTAAGAGATTTCACCTCAAAATTTTGAGCGCGATGCCTTAAAACATGATCCATTAAAACTATAGCTAACATTGCTTCTGCTATTGGTGTAGCGCGAATACCTACACAGGGATCATGTCTTCCAGTTGTAATAACTTCTGTAGGTTTTCCATGAATATCAATACTTTGTCCGGGTAAACGTAAACTTGATGTCGGTTTCATGGCGATACTAACGATAATATCTTGTCCAGTTGAAATTCCGCCCAAAATTCCGCCAGCATGATTGCTCAAAAAGCCTGTTGGTGTCATTTCATCACGATGTTCAGTACCTTGTTGTGTAATACTGGCGAATCCGGCACCAATTTCTACTCCTTTTACGGCATTAATACTCATCATTGCATGGGCAATTTCGGCATCTAGTCGATCAAAAATTGGTTCACCTAATCCTACTGGTACGCCACTAGCTACAACTGTAACACGCGCTCCGATAGAATTGCCTTGTTTGCGTAATTCATCCATATAATTTTCCAGTTCGGCTACTTTCTCTGCATCTGGACAAAAAAATGAATTGCGCTTGACTTGTTCCCAATCAAAATGTTCTGGATTAGCTTTAATTGGTCCCAGTTCAGCAAGATAGCCGCGTATTTGTACTCCATAGCGTTGTTTGAGATATTTTTTAGCAATACCTCCTGCTGCTACACGCACTGCGGTTTCACGCGCAGAAGATCGCCCGCCGCCACGATAATCACGGATGCCATATTTTTTTTGATAGGTATAATCTGCGTGTCCAGGGCGAAATTGGTCTTTGATTTTACTGTAATCTTTAGAACGCTGATCAGTATTTTCAATCAATAAGCCAATAGGACAACCAGTTGTTTTACCTTCAAAAACCCCTGAAAGAATTTTCACTTGATCCGCTTCTCGGCGTTGAGTTGTATGCCGAGAAGTACCCGGTTTGCGACGATCTAAATCAATTTGTAAATCTTCAGCAGAAAGTGCTAATCCGGGTGGACAGCCATCGACAATTCCTCCAATTGCAGGGCCGTGACTTTCTCCAAATGTGGTGAGGGTGAAGATTTTTCCGAAGCTATTTCCTGACATGTTATACCTTTATAATGATAAAATTAATAAATAGTTTATATTGTTTGAATCAGGATTTACAGGATTTTAGAATTTTCAGGATAAAAACCAAAATAATAACTACATGGATGTTATATAAAGCAGGGATTCAGTACTAAATCATGAATTATTTTACATATTGGAGTGAAGCGAAGTTCAAAAGGGGCAACCGATTGCCCCTAC
>JALWSU010000496.1 GCA_026993485.1 Thiotrichaceae bacterium
CAAGGAATTGCCCCTACAGTTTATATGGGCAATCCCTTGTGGTTGCCCTGTGAGGCGTTTCCTGATTAAACGCCATGAAATTATTTAAAAACTTATGTATAAAGGAGTGAGCTCCTGCTTGGGAACAAGTAAAAAGCAGGAGCTTGGGAACGAGTAAATTTAACTTGGAGTCCAAAACTTTAGCTTTGGACTCCAAATAAAATAAAAATCCTTATTGCCGAACAAGTCTAATAATTGTGTTAGGAACCAAATTAACATTGGATTTAAATGCGAGTCCAGTTAAGCTAACATTACATAAAAATTGTTTTTGAGTATTGGATTTATTTTTAATGTTATAATTCCACTTTCAAATTGAACTAATAGGATATCCATGTTTGCAAAAGATTTGAATATTGCCGATTTCGATGCCGAATTATGGCAAGCAATACAAAATGAAGTCAAACGGCAAGAAGATCATCTCGAACTAATTGCCTCAGAAAATTATGCCAGTCCTCGCATACTTCAAGCGCAAGGTTCAGTTCTCACAAATAAATATGCTGAGGGCTATCCGGGTAAACGCTATTATGGTGGCTGCGAATATGTTGATATTGCTGAACAATTAGCTATAGATCGTGCCAAAGCACTCTTTAATGCTGATTATGCCAATGTACAACCCCATTCAGGTTCACAAGCTAACGCTGCGGTTTATATGGCTTTAATCAATCCAGGTGATACAATCTTAGGTATGAGCTTAGCAGACGGCGGTCATTTGACACACGGTGCCAAAGTCAATTTTTCTGGCAAAATTTATAATGCCGTCCAATATGGCTTAAATGCAGAAACTGGCGAAATTGACTATGAACAAGTAGAAGCTTTAGCACTTAAACATCAACCGAAACTGATAATGACTGGATTTAGTGCTTATTCACGAATAGTTGATTGGCAACGTTTCCGTGAAATTGCCGATAAAGTAGGGGCTTATTTAGTTTCTGACATGGCGCATGTAGCTGGACCAATTGCCGCAGGCTTATATCCTAGTCCAGTGCAAATTGCAGATGTTACAACAACAACTACTCATAAAACTTTGCGCGGGCCTCGTGGAGGATTAATTTTAGCTAAAGCTAATCCTGAGATTGAGAAAAAACTCAACTCCTTAATATTTCCGGGCATACAAGGTGGACCATTAATGCACGTGATTGCCGCTAAAGCTGTCGCCCTCAAAGAAGCCCTACAGCCAGAATTTAAAACTTATCAAGCTCAAGTTTTAGAAAATGCACGGGCAATGGTAGCAGTGATGATAGAGCGCGGTTATAAAATTGTCTCAGGTGGTACCGATAATCATTTATTTCTAGTTGATTTAATTGACAAAAATATTACAGGTAAAGCAGCAGATGCCGCTTTAGGGCTGGCCAACATTACAGTGAATAAAAATACCGTACCCAATGAACCACGCTCACCCTTTGTCACTAGCGGACTTCGTATTGGAACACCAGCTATCACTACACGCGGATTAGGTACAAATGAGGCTCGTCAAATTGCTAACTGGATTTGTGATATTCTTGATGACATAGATAATTTAGACCTACAAGCCAAGATTAAAGCCGAAGTAATCGCATTATGTGAGCGTTTTCCAGTTTACGCTTAAACCAAATTTTTTTATTTGACTAATTCGTTTAAATTGAGTACCCTCTTAGCGTGAAGTCGATTATGGATCAAATATCATATGGCAAGATTACAAACCTACTACCATGAGACGATAGTACCACAATTAATGCAAGAATTTGGTTACAAAAGCATTATGCAGGTACCCAAAATTCAGCAAATTACTTTAAATATGGGGCTTGGTGAAGCTGTAGCTGACAAAAAGGTGATCGAACGCGCCGTAGCAGATATGACTGCTATTGCTGCTCAAAAGCCTGTTGTTACTAAAGCACGCAAGTCCATATCTAATTTTAAAATTCGTCAAAATTGGCCTATTGGTTGTAAGGTCAATTTACGTCGGGAACGTATGTATGATTTTTTAGACCGATTGATCAATATTGCTATTCCGCGTATTCGAGATTTTCGTGGTTTCAGTAGCAAAGCTTTTGATAGTCGCGGAAATTACAGCTTGGGTATTAAGGAACAAATTATTTTTCCTGAGATTGATTATGATAAAATTGATGCTATTCGAGGTATGGACATTAGTATAACAACAACAGCACGAACTGATAAAGAAGCTCGTGCCTTGTTAAAAGCATTTAATTTTCCATTAAAAAACTGAGGCAAAAATAATGGCAAAAGCTTGTTTGATCAATAGAGAAATTAAACGCATACGAACAGTTCAAAAATATGCGGCTAAACGAGCAGAAATAAAGAAAATTTTAGCAGATGTCAACGTAAGCGTCGAAGAAAAGGATGCTGCAAGATATCAGTTACAATCTTTACCTCGTAATGCTAGTCCCAGCCGCATACGCAATCGCTGTAAAATTACTGGCAGACCTCGTGGTTATTATAGAAAATTTGGATTATCTAGAAATAAATTACGTGAGGCGGCTATGTCAGGATTTATACCTGGATTAGTGAAATCAAGTTGGTGAGTGTGAGAAAGTAAAATTATGAGTATGTCAGATCCCATTGCTGATCAGTTGACACGGATTCGCAATGCAGCCGCTGTTAGAAAAAAACAGGTAGCAATGCCTAGTTCTAAGAAAAAAGTTGCTTTAGCGAAAATCTTAAAGGATGAAGGCTATATTAAAGATTATAGTGTCTCTGGAGAAACTAAGCCTGTATTGACGATTGACTTAAAATATTATGAAGGTAAGTCCGTAATTGCAGAAATAAAGCGGGTTAGTCGACCCGGTTTGCGTGTTTATAAGCCCAAGAAGGACCTCCCTAAAGTTTTAAATGGATTAGGGGTTGCTATTATTTCGACAAGTAAAGGATTGATGACAGATCGTCAAGCACGAACTGAAGGTCATGGGGGAGAAATATTATGTTTTGTTTCTTAGCTATTTTTCATTCCCAAGATCGTCAATTAAGTGAACTATCAAACCTTCTAGCTTTTAATTAGGCTAGGAGGTTTTTATTCTGTCAGGCAAGGTTATTTAAGATGTCAAGAATTGCTAAAAGCCCTATATCTATTCCCCAAGGGGTTAAAGTAAATTTGCAAGGGCAAAGTATTACTGTTGAAGGCCCTAAAGGTCGTTTAGAAAGGAATATTCATCAAGAAGTTGAGCTGAAATTGGATGAAAATGTTTTGACATTTGCATCCCGCTCTAAGACTAAAAAATCGTCAGCTCTAGCAGGGACAACACGCGCTTTAGTGAATAATATGATGCTAGGTGTTACAAACGGTTTTGAAAAAAAATTAAAACTGATCGGTGTTGGCTATCGTGCTGAATTGCAAGGAAAAACCTTAAATTTAACTTTAGGTTTTTCCCACCCAATCAGTTTTGAGGTTCCTGATGCCATTAGCATTGAAACGCCCAGTCAAACTGAAATTGTTGTCAAAGGTATAGATAAACAAAAAGTTGGGCAAATCGCTGCTAATATCCGCGCTTATCGTCCGCCAGAACCTTATAAGGGTAAAGGTGTAAGATATGCTGATGAAGTAATTATGATGAAAGAAGTGAAGAAGAAAAAATAAGGGAATAACATCATGAACAAAAAATCAGCTCGTTTGCGTAGAGGTCGTCATACTCGCGCAAAGATCAAAGAACTTGGTGCAATTAGATTATGTGTACATAAAACACCAAGGCATATTTATGCCCAAATTATAGACCCTAGCGGTTCTAAAGTCCTTGCAAGTGCTTCCAGCTTGGATAAATCCTTCAAACAATCTGAAGAGAATTATGGTGGCAATATTAAGGCGGCAATAAGAGTAGGTAAAGTTATTGGAGAGCGTGCCAAATCGGCTGGGATTACGAAAGTTGCTTTTGACCGCTCTGGATTTAAATATCATGGTCGGATCAAAGCTTTAGCTGATGCCGCTCGTGAAGAAGGTCTTATTTTTTAGATATGGATAGAACGGAAATATAGAATCATGGCAGCAGTTGAGACGCAACAACGCACAAAAAATGATGATATGTTGGAAAAACTAATTACCGTTAACCGAGTCGCTAAAGTAGTCAAAGGTGGGCGGATTTTTAGTTTTACAGCATTAACAGTTGTTGGAGATGGAAAAGGTCAAGCCGGTTTTGGTTATGGAAAAGCCCGTGAAGTGCCAATCGCTATTCAAAAAGCAATGGAAAATGCACGCAAAAATCTGCACCAAATTTCCCTCAAAGGAAACACTTTACAGCATCCGATTGTAGCAAAGCATGGAGCTGCTAAAGTTTATATGCAACCTGCTTCTGAAGGAACAGGCATTATTGCTGGAGGAGCAATGCGGGCCGTTTTTGAAGTATTAGGAGTGCGTGATGTTTTATCAAAAACTATTGGTAGCACTAATCACAAAAACGTTGTGCGTGCCATGTTTAAAGGATTAACCCAGATGATTAATCCAGAAGATACGGCTGCCAAACGAGGCAAAAGTGTTGAAGAAATTTTAGGTTAAATAAAAAAATAAAATAAAGACAGACAATGAAACCAAAACTAAGAGTCACACAAATAGCTAGTGTCTATGGACGCAAGCCCGGGCATAAAGCCTGTGTGATGGGATTAGGCTTACGGCGGATACATCAAACGGTCGAAGTCGAAGATACTCCTGAGATACGTGGGATGATTAATAAAGTCTCCTATCTTTTGCAAGTGGAACAAGTGGAAAAGGTTTAAAAAAATGTATTTAAATACCTTACAACCCGCAGAAGATTTCATCAAAAAAAACCCTAAACGAGTCGGGCGTGGTATTGGATCAGGTTTAGGTAAAACTTGTGGACGAGGACATAAAGGTCAACATTCTCGTTCTGGCGGTTTTCATAAAGTCGGTTTTGAAGGCGGACAAATGCCTTTGCAACGGCGATTACCGAAAGTCGGTTTTGTTTCACCTAAAGCTAGAAGCACAGCACAAGTTTGCTTACATGAACTAGAAGCTGTTAGCGAAGCAGTCATAGATTTATCCAGCTTGAAAGCAGCTAATATTATTCCGCAACGAACGAAACGAGCTAAAATCATTGCTTCGGGATATATCACAAAAGCTGTGACTATTAAAGGGCTTGCGGTGACCAAAGGCGCACGTTTAGCTATAGAAGCTGCTGGTGGTAGTATTGAAGATTAAGAGGATTTAAGAGGATTTAAGTGGCTATAAATACAGGGGATAAAGGGCTTGGTAAGTTGGGTCGCCTGACTGAACTAAAGCAACGATTATTATTTGTATTGGGAGCGATTATTGTTTTTCGCATTGGGGCATTTATTCCCGTACCCGGCATTGATCCAGTTGCGCTGGCAGCCATGTTTGAATCGCAGAAAGGTACGATTTTAGACATGTTTAATATGTTTTCAGGTGGTGCCTTAAAACGCTTTTCAGTGTTTGCCATAGGCATTATGCCATACATTTCTGCTGCCATTATCATGCAACTCTTGACTGCTGTTTCTCCAAAACTAGAACAATTAAAAAAAGAAGGTGAATCAGGACAGCGCAAGATTACTCAATACACCCGTTATGGAACACTGGCTTTATCAGCATTTCAAGCTACAGGAGTAGCTATCGCTTTAGAAAGTCAAAGCGTTGTTATTGATCCAGGAATGGGATTTAAGATTACAGCGGTGATGACTTTAGTGACTGGTGCTATGTTTCTAATGTGGTTGGGTGAGCAAGTCACTGAACGCGGCATTGGCAATGGTATTTCACTAATCATTTATGCTGGTATTGTCGCTGGATTACCTTCCGCACTTGGTGGAACCTTAGAATTGGCTAGAACTGGTCAATTGCATGTTTTGACACTGCTATTATTATTTAGCATTGTATTGTTGGTAACTGCTTTTGTTGTATATGTTGAGCGCGGACAACGACGTATTACAGTTAATTACGCAAAACGACAGATTGGCAATAAAATGTATGCTGGGCAAAGCAGTCATTTACCATTGAAAATGAATATGGCTGGAGTAATTCCACCGATTTTTGCATCTAGTATTATTTTATTTCCAGCCACATTAGGCGGATGGTTTGGTAGTGCTGAAGGCATGACATGGTTAAAGGATTTATCCCAAACTTTATCACCAGGGCAGCCTTTATATGTGATGCTTTACGCAATTGCTATCATTTTCTTCTGTTTCTTCTACACAGCATTAGTATTTAATGCTAGAGAAATTGCTGACAATTTAAAGAAATCCGGAGCCTTTGTCCCAGGCGTAAGACCTGGTAGACAAACAGGTGAATACCTAGATAAGGTTATGTCGCGTTTAACCTTAGCAGCAGCGATATATATAACCGCAGTTTGTTTACTACCAGAGTTTTTAACCCTTGAGTGGAGTGTTCCTTTTTACTTTGGCGGTACATCTTTGTTAATTATCGTTGTTGTGACAATGGACTTTATGGCACAGGTACAAACTCATTTAATGTCGCATCAATATGATGGTTTAATGAAAAAAGCCAATTTGAGAGGGCAAGGTGGAAATCCTCTAATTTAGGGTAAATAGATATGAAAGTAAGAGCTTCAGTTAAGAAAATCTGTAGAAATTGTAAAATTATTCGTCGTAATGGTTCAGTTAGGGTAATTTGCTCTTCTGATAAACGCCATAAACAACGGCAAGGCTAATAAAGCTAATTCAGTCAACATTCAAGGGAAAAGTGATTTATGGCTCGTATTGCCGGCATCAATATTCCAGGGCATAAACATACTGTTATTGCACTGAGAGCAATTTATGGGATAGGTCCTACGCGAGCACAGCGTATTTGTGAAGCAACAGGCATTTCCCCAAGTGCTAAGATCAAAGATTTACAAGAAGAAGATTTAGAAAAATTACGTAGCGAAGTTGCTAAGTACAATGTGGAAGGTGATTTGCGTCGAGAGACTGCAATGAATATTAAACGATTAATGGATTTAGGTTGTTATCGTGGTATAAGGCATAGGCGTGGTTTACCTGTACGTGGGCAACGCACTCAAACGAATGCCCGTACTCGTAAAGGGCCACGGAGAGCCATCAAGAAATAATTCCTCTTTTAAGAGCTGATATAGCGTTACCCGATTTAGTTCAGTACAAACCTGCCAGGTTTTTAAAACCTGGCAGGTTTAATCGCTGTATTTTATACAAATGGGTAGTGCTATATACTCCACACGTTCACAAACTGAACTTTTTTTGTTGTTTCGGGAATGGAGCGTAGCGGATTTAGTTCCGCTTACTTCGTTGCCCGAAACAACGAAAGTTCAAATTGTGAACGTGTGGAGTATAGGTTTAAAAAAGCCTGTCAGTTCTTTATATCCTGCAACATTTCAAACCTAAACAAACTATGGCAAAAACAGCATCACGCTCACGAAAAAAAGTCAAAAAACATATAACTGATGGCATTGCTCATGTACATGCCTCTTTTAATAACACCATTGTTACAATTACTGACCGTCAAGGTAATACATTGGGATGGGCAACATCAGGGGGAAGTGGATTTCGTGGCTCCCGTAAAAGTACCCCATTTGCAGCTCAAATTGCTGCGGAAAAAGCTGGAAATATTGTAAAGGAATTTGGTGTTAAAAATTTAGAAGTTCGTATCAAAGGGCCAGGACCTGGACGGGAATCAGCTGTGCGCTCACTGAATGCGAATGGTTTTAAAATTACAAGCATCACAGATGTCACCCCCATTCCGCACAATGGTTGTCGTCCACCTAAAAGGCGTAGAGTTTAAAGGAAGTTTATATGGCAAGATACCTTGGACCCAAATGTAAATTAAGCCGTCGTGAAGGGGGCGTAGATCTTTTTTTAAAGTCTCGCATGCGAGGGTTAGAATCAAAATGTAAATTAGATAAAATACCAGGACAGCATGGTGATAAACGTGCGCGTTTGTCCGATTATGCGATGCAGTTACGCGAGAAACAAAAATTACGTCGCTTATATGGTATTTTGGAAAAGCAATTTCATAATTATTATGTCAAAGCTAGTCGCTTAAAAGGTTCTACTGGTGAGAACTTATTGAAATTATTGGAATGTCGTTTAGATAATGTTGTGTATCGCATGGGTTTTGCCGCAACGCGGGCTGAAGCCCGACAATTGGTTAGTCATAAAGCGATTTTAGTCAATGACAAACTTGTTAATATTCCCTCTTATCAAGTGAATGCTAATGATGTTATTAGCATCCGCGAGAAAAGTAAAAAGCAATTACGTATTCAAGCCGCTTTAAAAAGTGCAGAAGAATATGGATTGCCAGAATGGGTGGATGTTGACAGTAAAAAAATGCAGGGTTTGTTTAAAGCAGCACCTGAGCGCATGGAATTGCCTAGCGATATTAATGAACAACTTGTTGTTGAGTTGTATTCTAAGTAATTGTTATTTATCCAATTATCATTATACCTGATAGTTTTTAAAAACCTGTTAGTTCTATAGTATTTCGGAAACAGAATTTCAGTATAAACCTCCGAGGTTTTCAAAACCTCGGAGGTTTTTGGCCAAAATCCTAGCTAAACCTCCGAGATTTTCAAAACCTCGGAAGTTTTTGGCCAAAATCTTGAACTGAAATACTATAACACTAAAAACTGAATAACTAAAATATGGAATTTTTGAAGCCGCGTATAGTTGATGTCAAACACATCAATGAGACAACAGCATCGATCACTTTAGAGCCATTGGATCGTGGTTTCGGACACACCTTGGGTAACGCACTAAGACGGGTATTGTTGTCCTCTTTGCCAGGTACTGCTGTAGTTGAAGTAACAATTGACGGCGTGTTACATGAGTATTCTAATATCGATGGAGTACTAGAAGATGTAACAGATATTTTATTAAATATCAAAGGTTTAGCTATTAAATTAGCCCAAGGGCATACAGAAGCAGTACTGAAGCTGGATAAAACCGGGCCTGGACCTGCCTGTGCTAAAGACCTAATTGTGGATCAAAATGTTGAAATTTGTAATCCAGATCATGTTATTGCTAATTTGACTAAAGCCGTTGATTTAAAAATGAGCTTAAAAGTCAAGCAGGGGATTGGTTATCAACCTGCGGTGCAACGTCAAGATGATAGTGATAGTACTTTTGGAACCTTAAAGTTAGATGCTTCCTATAGTCCTATTGAGCGTGTAGCCTTCAGGGTTGAAAATGCCCGTGTGGAACAGCGTACCAATTTGGATAAACTTATTATTGAATTGGAAACAAATGCAACGATTGATCCTGAGAAAGCGATTAGAATGGCAGCGACTATTTTGCGTGAACAGCTTTCTGTAATTGTTGATTTAGAAGGTACGATCAGTATTGAAACTAAGGCCGAAAAAAGTGAAATTGACCCCATTTTATTACGCCCTGTGGATGAGTTAGAATTAACAGTGCGTTCAGCTAATTGTTTGAAAGCCGAAAATATTCTTTATATTGGCGATTTAATTCAAAAAAATGAACACGAATTATTAAAAACTCCGAATCTTGGCAAAAAATCCTTGTCTGAAATCAAGGATGTATTGGCCAAGAGAGGTCTATCTCTCGGTGTACGTTTAGAAAATTGGCCTCCACCTAATCTACATAAAGAAAGATAGTTCATTATTCCTAAAAACCTCTGAGGTTTTGAAAACCTCCGAGGTTTAGTTTGAAATCCCCAAATTCAATTCAAATTCATACGAACCTAACAATCAAAAGGAACTTTATGCGTCACCGTCATGCTGGCAGGCAATTGAATCGTAATAGTAGTCACCGAAAAGCAATGTTTAAAAATATGGCTGTATCAATAATGCGCCATGAAATTATTAAAACTACTTTACCAAAAGCTAAAGAACTACGCCGTGTCGTAGAGCCTTTGATTACTAAGGCTAAAAAAGATAGTGTTGCAAATCGTCGCTTCGCTTTTGCTCGATTGCGTGATAGAGAAATAGTCACCAAATTATTTAATGAATTAGGACCACGTTATAAGGAACGTCCAGGTGGCTATTTACGCATTCTAAAATGCGGTTTTAGAAGAGGAGATAAAGCACCTATGGCGATTGTCGAATTGGTCGATAGACCAGAAAAAGAAGAAACGGCTGACGAATAGTTGTCCGTCCCTCTCCCCCTAGCCCCATTCCCTCCCGCTGGGAGGGGGGGGTTTATTCTTTTC
>JALWSU010000497.1 GCA_026993485.1 Thiotrichaceae bacterium
CAAAATATCTGAACTGTGATTAATCTGATTAACTGATGAACTATGATAAAAAAAAACTCAATCAAAATAATCAGAGTAATCACAAAAATCAGAAAAATCACAGTTCAGACATCAAAAATCCCCCCCGTCCAAGTGCTCAAGTACCAAAACCCAAGTGTTACGGTGTCCTGATGAGCCGAAAACCGTAGAACCTGTCGCGGACCGTCGGCACGTCCAAGTTACGGCTCGCCGTCCGCGTCCTCCTAGCGTAGATGTTCCACGAACCGCCGCGCAGGACGAAAATGCTGGCACTATTTTTGCATGTTTGTTCGCTACCTTGATACTTACCCTTATATTCAGAGCAAGTCCACTCCCAGACGTTACCCACAGTGTCATATAGACCAAACGGATTTGCACTAAAGGAGCCAACAGGTGCTGTGTATTTAAAACTATCTTTACAATAGCGATTCCAACAATTAGCCTTATTAGAACCAATATTATTACCCCACCAATACTTAGTCTCCGTACCAGCCCTAGCCGCATATTCCCATTCAGCCTCAGTAGGTAAACGGTATTTTTTACCAGTTTGCTGACTTAACCATTTGGCATAGGCTACAGCATCAAGCCAAGAAACGCCCACAATTGGATGATTTTTATTTGTCAAAGCAGATCCCAATTCTTTATAGTAATTATTAGAACCAGTTTTAATATTGTATGAACTACCTTTTTCCATCCATTCAGGTGCATGTTTACCAGTAGCTTTAACAAAACGTAGATATTCTCCCACAGTCACCTCATACTTACCCATAGCAAAACGATCTATTGAAACTCTATGCACAGGTTTTTCATCAGAATATCCACCACCTTGAATATCGCCCATCCTAAAAGAACCAGCAGGAATCCAAACCATTTCAGGACCTTGGCTGCCATCTCTTAAAGTATCTCTAAATACCTTGCCTGACTGTGGTTCTGGCTTTGGTAGCACGGTAGGCAGAGAGACTACGGGAACTTGAGCTACGGCAGTAGTTTGTTTTAGCTTTTGTTCTGCTGCTATACGGGCTAAACGCTCTCTTTCAGCTTTAGCCTTTCTAGCTTTAGCCTCCGCCTCTCTAGCTTTAGCCTCCGCCTCTCTAGCTTTAGCCTCCGCCTCAGCTTTTTCGCGTTTTAAACGCTCAATTTCAGCCAATTGTTCAGCAGTAGATATATTGTTAGAAACTTGTGCCACTTGTTGACTATTTTGATGCTGAGGTACTGCATTCGCTCCAACAATAAACACAAAATCACCGCGTGATAAATTATAATCGCTAATTTTTCCATATTGCGGCGTTTGACTAGTATATTTTGGCACTTCATTCTGTAAATATAATCCTAATTCTTGTCCAGTAATATAACCATCTTCGGTTAAATCGCCCAAACCATACTCTAAAGCATCAACAAAAGCTGGTGTAAAGGTACTATTAGCAGGAACTGTCTGATTCTCACTGCCCGCAGTGATAAATTGACGAACTGGCTCATTGGCTAATTTCGAGATTTGCCTAGGCACTTTAGGACGTTCTTTAGCCTTGAAGACGCTACCAGAAAAACAACTATCAAATAAAAACAAAACATGTTTAGCTCTCATTTTTCTTGCCAAAGCAGTAATATCAGTCATAACTAAAGATTTTTTCAAAAAATCCTCAAGATTTGTCTCAGGATTAGGTGCATCAGTAGGAACTAAAAAACCTTGCCCACTATCAGTATATCCATGTCCAGAATAGAAAAACAACAAACGATTATTTGGTTTATAACCGTAATCGTTGACAAATCTCTCAAACCGTGCTTTTAATTCAGAAGCATTTAAATTGAGAGACTTTTCAACCTTAAAACCTTGAGCTTTTAAAACAGTTTCCACCTTTTCTAATTCCTGTGGAATACTGTTTAAATTTGGCCAACCGTTGCTATAATCACTTTCACCAATCAAAAGTGCGTAACTACCTGAGTAAGAAGATAAAATCATTTGTCCAGTTACTGAAGAATTCTGAATAGGCTTGTGCGGAGGATTGATGTCCTTATATATTGTAGTCGTACCACCAGGACCTCTATTACTACTACTCTCTATGAGATTAGTGTTATTACAAGACACTCCTGTTAATAACACTAAAAGAGCCATAACTATGCTGAAAAAATATTTTTGCATGTTTTTATACTCCTTTGGGGTTGCATTGTAACTAAACCTGATAAATCGTTTTAACATATACTACAAATTATCAGAAATTACAATTTTTTTGGTTCTCGTTCCCAAGCTCCAGCGCAATCTATGACAACGAATAAAAAAAACAATTAGTTAGCTGATGAGTTGTCAAAGGTTTTATTCGTTGTCTTACATTCGCTGTACTATTTTCATGGCTTAATACCATAGCAGTTTCCCACGCTCCTGCTTCACTGCCATTTAATTCAAGGATGGAGTACAGCGAATCTATGACAACGAATAAAAAACAATTAGTTAGCTGATGAGTTGTCAAAGGTTTTATTCCTTGTCTTACATTCGCTGTACTATTTTTCATAGCTTAATACCATAGCAGTTTCC
>JALWSU010000498.1 GCA_026993485.1 Thiotrichaceae bacterium
ACAACAGGTTAGTAAGTATAAACAGATTTTGTTAGAGCATTATGATAATAACTTGCGTTTGCATACTTATACGGTGATTGCGGTTGGTTATGATTGCTTGTTGAGTTGGGAATGGTGAGGTAGTTTTTCTCGTTCCAGCGCTACTGCCATGGTATTATAGCGTTAACCGATTGCATAAAATACACCTAGAAAACCTGCCAGGTTTTTAAAACCTGGCAGGTTTGGAGCGTGCTTAACTAAATCGGGCAATGCTATAATGGATGGAGTACAACGAATGAAAAAACAACGAATCAAAACCAAATCATTTAGTTTATGATTTCTCGTTCCCACGCTGGAGCGTGTAGGGTATTTTTTCTTGTCTGAACTGTGATTTTAAGGAGAACAAAATGAAATTTCCCTACGGAATTTGCGATTTTGAGAAAATTATCAGTAATAATTATTTTTATGTTGATCGAACTGATAAAATTCCTTTACTTGAAGATGCGGGAGAATATTTACTCTTCCTCCGCCCACGACGTTTTGGCAAAACCCTATTATTATCAATGTTAGAAAACTATTACGATGTTGCTAAAGCGGAACAATTTGAACAATTATTTGGACATTTAGCCATAGGTAAAAATCCCACGCCTAAGCATAATCAATATTTAATTATGAATTGGGATTTTTCTGCGATTATTCCAAGTGGAACACCAAAAGAAATTCAACAACGAATGCATAATCATGTTAATGGCAGTATTGAGCAGTTCATTACCACTTATGAAAATATTTTGGATTATGAAATTTACATTGATAAAAATGATGCTGCACGCTCGCTACAATCACTTTTTATCGCTGTCAAGCGAACTCCATATAAATTGTATTTATTAATTGACGAATATGACAATTTCGCTAATGAAGTTATGATGGCAGGGCTATCGGCAAAAGAACGTTATGAGGATTTAATTTATGAAGAAGGTGCTTTAAAGGGTTTGTTTAAAGTCATCAAATCTGGAACTAAAGCCAGTATTATAGATCGGATTTTTCTTACTGGAGTTTCGCCAGTGGTAATGAGTGATATTAGTAGTGGTTTTAATATTGCGAAAAATATTTATTTGCAACCTAAGTTTAATGATTTATGTGGTTTTTTGGAAGCTGAAATCAACTTGGCATTGCAAGAAATTGCAAAACAATGTGGGTTTTCTAAAATCCAAGTAAAAGATGTTTTAACCATGATGCGAACTTTTTATAATGGTTATAGTTTTGCTGAAAATGAAAAACCATTAATTTACAATCCTACTAATAGCATCTATTTTTTAGAAAATTTACAAGAAAATTGTAAAATTCCACGCCAAATTTTAGATGATAATTTGGCAATGGATAGGAATAAAATTGTTTATATTTCGCAATTACCGCATGGAAAAGAAGTAGTTACCAAAGCTTTGACGGAACAAGAACCTTTAAGCTTGCCAGATTTAGCTTATCGTTTTGGTATTGATGAAATTGTGAAAACTACTAAGGATACGCCATTTATGCTGTCCTTGTTGTACTATTTTGGGGTTTTGACTTTTAGTGGCAAAATTGAATTTACAGGGGAATTAATTCTAAAAATTCCGAATTTGGTAATTCGCAGGTTATATGCGGAACGGATTGAAGAGTTATTATTACCTGATTTTCGTAGTAAAGAAGAAGCGCAACGTTTAGTTAAACAATTTTATCAAACTGGTAAAATTCAGCCATTATGTGAATTTTTGCAAGATACTGCTTTTAAGGTGTTTGATAATCGAGATTATCGTTGGGCGAATGAACTGACGATTAAAGCGATGTTTTTGACGGTTTTATTTGAAGATACTTTTTATATTATGGATTCGGAAACGGTATTGGATCGAACTTATGCGGATTTAACTATGATAGTTCGTCCCGATATGCGCCAATATGAATTATTAGATTTTTTGATTGAGTTTAAGTATGTGAGTTTAAAAACTCTTGGTTTGACGGCTGAGCAAGTTAAACAGAAAACGGTTGCGGAATTGGAGAATTTTGATGCAGTTCAAGAGCAATTAGCTGAATCAAAACAACAGGTTAGTAAGTATAAACAGATTTTGTTAGAGCATTATGATAATAACTTGCGTTTGCATACTTATACGGTGATTGCGGTTGGTTATGATTGCTTGTTGAGTTGGGAATGGTGAGGTAGTTTTAAAGACCTCCGAGGTTTTCAAAACCTCGGAGGTCTGATTTGCACCCAATTCAGACAATTCAAGCCTTATGATAAATTTCACTCCCCTTCTGTTTGAACTCTTCCGCTTTTGCTTCTAATCCATTTTTTACATAGTTCTGCACGTCTTGGGTAATTTTCATAGCACAAAAATGGGGGCCACACATGGAGCAAAAATGAGCTTGTTTAGCCGACTGTTTTGGCAAGGTTTCATCGTGGTATTCCAATGCACGAAGCGGATCCAGTCCTAAATTAAATTGATCCTCCCAGCGAAATTCAAAGCGGGCTTTAGACATAGCATTATCGCGTATTTGTGCGCCTGGATGTCCTTTGGCTAAATCAGCTCCATGAGCGGCGATTTTGTAAGCAATAATGCCTTCACGCACATCATGTTTATTTGGCAAACCTAAATGTTCTTTGGGAGTAACGTAGCAAAGCATGGCGCAACCATACCAGCCAATCATTGCCGCACCAATACTGGAAGAAATATGGTCATAACCTGGCGAAATGTCAGTGATTAATGGTCCTAATGTATAAAAAGGAGCTTCATGACATTCTTTTAACTGTTTCTCCATGTTTTCTTTGATTAAGTGCATAGGTACATGTCCAGGACCTTCTATCATAGTTTGGACATCGTGTTTCCATGCTATTTTTGTTAATTCTCCTAACGTTTCTAATTCCGCAAATTGGGCAGCATCATTGGCATCGGCAATCGAACCAGGACGTAATCCATCTCCTAATGAGAATGCAATATCATAAGCTTTCATAATTTCACAAATTTCTTCAAAATGAGTATAAAGAAAGCTTTCTTGATGATGGGCTAAGCACCATTTCGCCATAATCGAGCCGCCGCGTGATACAATTCCAGTTAATCGTTTTGCAGTTAGCGGAACATGAGCTAGGCGAATTCCGGCATGAATTGTAAAATAATCAACACCTTGTTCCGCTTGCTCAATTAAAGTATCGCGGAATATTTCCCAAGTCAGCTCTTCAGCTTTGCCATCAACTTTTTCTAGGGCTTGATAAATTGGAACTGTGCCGATAGGAACTGGAGAATTGCGAATAATCCACTCACGGGTTTCATGAATATTTTTGCCAGTAGATAAATCCATTACCGTATCGCCACCCCAACGGATTGACCAAACCATTTTTTCAACTTCTTCCTCAATTGATGAAGTCGTTGCCGAATTTCCAATATTGGCATTGATTTTTACTAAAAAATTGCGCCCAATAATCATAGGTTCCAGTTCAGGATGATTAATATTTGCTGGAATAATGGCACGTCCACTAGCGACTTCATCTCGGATAAATTCTGGGGTTATGACTTTATCTGTTGCACCTTGATTTTCACGGATAGCAATAAATTCCATTTCAGGCGTGATGATGCCTTGACGGGCATAGTGCATTTGTGTCACATTGCGCCCAGCTTTAGCTCGACGTGGGGAACGAATATGGGCAAAGCGTAATTTTGCCAAATTGGGATCATTTTGGCGTTGTCGTCCGTATTCGGAGCTAACAGCGGCTAAAACTTCAGTATCGCCCCGCTCAGCTATCCAAGCTTGACGTATTGCTGGTAAGCCATTATGGACATCAATTGTCTGATCAGGATCAGTATAAGCCCCTGATGAATCATAAACTATAACTGGCGGGTTAAATTCGTGTGTGCCATCTTCTAATAAGGTATCAGATAGGCTAATTTCGCGCATAGGTACACGAATATCGCTACGACTACCAGTGATATAAATTTTTTTGGAATTTGGAAAAGGCTGTATTTTGGATGTTTGATTTAAAATTTCTTCAGGTTTTGCGTTCATAATAAATATAATAATAAAAGGCTGTTATTTAAGTTTTAACTTTATACTTGATATGAAAATGAGTCAATTAAAATGTTTAATATTTTCTACAAGTTTTGCTATAGTATCTTAGATAAAAGACTTGTCTGGAAATAACTATCTCCCTCCCCCTGGGAGGGGAAATTTACACCATTGAATATCTTAGTTTTTTTCTTCCACCTCCCAGCGGTATGGGGCTAGGGGGAGGGAGAAATCCTTAATTTATGGACAAGTCTAAAGATTTTGGCCAAAAACCTAGGAGGTTTTGAAAACCTAGGAGGTTTATAGCATTGCCCGATTTAGTTAAGCACATTTACGCTCCAAACCTGCCAGGTTTTTAAAACCTGGCAGGTTTTCTAGGTGTATTTTATGCAATCGGTTAACGCTATAGACTTGATCTCGTTTTTTACAGAGGAATAATTTATGCTCCAAGTTGATAGTAAACAAGCTCGTTTTAATATGGTTGAACAACAAATTCGTCCTTGGGAGGTATTAAATCAACAAGTATTGGATTTAATTTCTGAGGTACCTAGAGAGGATTTTGTCCCCACCGCTTACCGCAATTTAGCTTTTGCTGACATCAATATCCCGCTGGCACACGATCAAGAAATGATGTCGCCAAAACTTGAAGGGCGAATATTACAAGCTTTGCAGCTAACACCCAAGGATTCTGTGCTAGAAATCGGTACAGGCAGTGGCTATTTTACGGCATTATTGGCTAAATCGGCTAAACATGTTGACAGTGTGGATATTTATGATGATTTTATTACTGAGGCGAGGAGTAAATTAAACGCCTTAAATATTAACAATGTTTCTCTCAAAACTGGTGATGCGATTAATGGTTGGAATCTGGGTAGGCGCTATGATGTGATTGTCTTAACAGGCTCAGTTCCAGAGCTAAAGCCGCATTTTCAAGAGCAATTAAATGAAGCTGGGCGTTTATTTGCAATTGTTGGCGATGAGCCAATTATGCACGCGCACCTAATTACGCGTATTGCTGGCCATTTTTACACAGAAAGCTTATTTGAAACCTTGTTACCGCCTTTGTTGGGGGCATTAGAAGAGAATTTTGTATTATAAATATAGGGGCAATCCTTAGTGGTTGCCCTATGCTTTGGATCTAAAAATAATGTCTAAATACTTTACGGTTTTATTTTTTTTATTAGTCAGCACTACACATCTTCAAGCAGAAACTTTAATCGAATTATATCAATTAGCCGAACAAAATGATCCTCAATTACAAATAGCTAATCAAGAACGTCTTGCTATTTTAGAGAAAAAAGTACAAGCTCATGCGCCATTATTGCCACAAATCAATGTTGGTGCTAATGTCAGAGAAAATTGGAGCTATAAAAATCTCAAGTTTGGTGATAGTAGCGAAAATACTACTATTGGTTACAATCTATCTTTAAGTTATGCCTTATATCGACGAAACTTAAACATCAAATATGAACAAACTGATAGCCTAATTCAAGAAGCCGAAGCCAATTATGAAGCTGAAAAACAAGCTCTAATGGTGCGAGTAGCAAAACGCTATTTTGCAGTACTTGCTGCTAATGATAATATAATTTTTGTACAAAGTACTAAAAAAGCCTTTAAACAACAATTAAAAGAAGCCCAATTACGTTTTAAAGCTGGATTAATTGCTGTTACTGATGTCGAAGAAGCACGATCTGGCTATGATTTAGCAGTAGCAGATGAAATCACCGCTAAAAATGAACGGGATAATGCGATAGAATCCTTACGCGAAATTACGGGGAGTTATCATCGAATATTGGCAATATTAAAGCCAAATATGCCTTTAATTAAACCCGAACCTTATGATATTGATGTTTGGACAGAAACCGCATTAGAACAAAATCCACAAATAATAGCGGCAAAATATGCCGTAGAAAATGCTCGTCAAGAAATTGAAAAACAACGCGCAGCTAATTCGCCAACTGTAGATATTGTTGCAGAACATAATTATGATGACATAATCAGAGGCGATAGGAATTTTTATAATAATCGTGACAGAGCTTTTAGAAATAGCATCGGCATAGAATTAAATTATCAACTTTATGAAGGCGGCGCAATACGTTCACGGATTCGAGAAGCGAAACGCCGCCATGATCAAGCATTGGCAAAACTAGAACGACAACGCCGTAAAATTCAATTACAAAGCCGTCAAGCTTTTTTAAGCTTAATTTCTAGTCTAAGTAAAGTCAAAGCCTTAAAACAGGCAGTAAAATCAAGTGAAACCGCTTTAAAGGCAATACAAACCAGTTTTGAACTTGGCACACGAACATCAGTTGATGTTATGAATGCCCAACGTGATTTATTACGCGCACAGCGTAATTATTCCAATGCTCGCTATGATTATGTAGTAACAAGCTTGCAATTAAAACAAGCATCAGGTTTACTCACAGAAGGGGATTTAATCGCAATCAATAATTGGCTGACTAATAAGAAAAAGTAAACTTTAAAGTGCAAGCTCAATTCGCACTTTAAAAATTTACATTTACATTAGTTCAATCTGATGCTGTGTTTGTTTGCATCTTGATAAAAAGTATTGATTGAAATTATTATTAAGACTAAATATTACATTTTTGCGATTAGCACCATCTTTAAGATTTTGTGTAACCAATTCAAGCCAATCATACCAATTTTGGTTTAAAAATTCCTCAACAGACATATATTTAGTGCCATCAAAAGAAAAGCTTAAACCTACCATAGCATTCATGATATTTAGTGAACCTGAGCAAAGATAAATATATTCATCCAAATTTCGCAAATGATTAAATAGTTCTAGTACTTCTTGAACTTGATAATTCGATACCTTAGCATTCTCTGGATAAGGAAGACGAGAATAGATTAAATACATATCCTGATCCAATAATTGTTCAGCATCATAAATACGGTATTGATAAGGATCATCCATTGACCATAACATTACCTGAGCACTAGCATAATGTATTGTGACATGAAATAAACCATGTTCACTAATCAGTTTATTCAATATTCCTTGTAGTTCAAGAGGATACTTATCAAATGCACTTTTCATGCCATTTGAAGCTTGACGCAGTTTGCAATTCTGTGGTAAAGAACTTCCCTCATGAGACGATATTGCTAAGGGTAAATTACGCAAATCGAAATCTGCCACAATAAACCCTAAAAATTGCTGAGAATCATCACGGACACTATGAATAGCACTAATACAAGGACGTCCAGTGTTTTGACTCATATACACTGGAGAGAGGATAAAATCCTGTTTGGAATCTAAATTTATCGAATAAGGACGCTTTGATAAATCCTGATTACGATAACTATAATCTATACCATAAGGATTAATATTAGAGCTAATTTGTTTGCCAAATTTATCAATTGCATAAATTAGATGACAGTATGGAATTGAGGAAAAATATGTGCTTAAAACATTATCCAAACGCTCCAAATCTGACCAGCAAAGCACACAAGCTTTTGATAATTTTAGCATATTTGGCTCAAATAAAGCTTTCAATGCTTTAGATTGCTTTCCAATCTTTTCTACCCACATTTGTTATTCTCCATTTATTTTGTATATAGTGTAATGATAATTACGAAATCAATCAATGAGATTATTTTAGGACTTACGCACTGACAGCAGAAGTTTTTATATTTTTAAATAAAAACAAACTGTTACACTTTATAACTTACTTGGAGTCCAAACGAAGTAAGCGTAGCTAAAGCTTTAGCTTTGGACTCCAAGGAGCAAATAAAAAATTAGTTTGTCAATGCGTGCGTAAGTCCTATATTATTATTTATAAATAATATTTTTATACTTTTTATAGGGAAATAGATAATTTAAAGTGATAAAATATGTTGACATTTTAACGGAGTGAATTTCATGAAAAAAATCTTACAAATAGACGGTGGTGGGATTATGGGCATCATACCTGCCACAGTGCTAGCACACTTGGAAAAAAAATTGGGAAAACCCTTATGTGAATGTTTTGATTTAATCACAGGTATTTCTACAGGCACAATTATTGGCGGAGCGATTGCAGCAGGCGTTCCAGCCGAACAGGTTCTTAAATTATATATTGATAAAGGTAAAAAGCTAGTCACTAGACGCTCTCTATGGAACCCAAAAAACTGGAAACGCAGTAAATATAATCGCCAACCTTTTTTAGAAGAAATTGCGAAACTGGAAACCGAAGATAAAGATGAATTTGGCAACCTAATTACATTAGGTGAAATCAAGCTATCAGACTCGAAAACTCAATTTATTAGTTCCAGCTTCAATCTTTGTTCGCAGAGAACACATTTTTTTAAATCATGGGAAGAACAGGGAAAATACCCGCTTGTTGATGTTATCTCATGGTCTGCGCTTTCTTCTCCATATTATTTTGGAGAAATCAACGTTGAAAATTATGAATGGTGTCATTATCAACCAGATCACTATGAACAATGTCAATATACTCACGAAGAAGGCAGCGTTAACCTCGTAAGAAAAAAAGGTGCTATTTTTCAAGATGTTGGACAAAGCATACATAATAATGCTTTGATTCACCTTTTAGTAGAAATTCTAGCTAAAGATTGGGCTACAAATTCAGAAAAAATTGCGATTCTTTCATTAGGTTCTGGTAACTTAGATCAGTATATTTCATATAACAAAGCAATTGAAGAACAGAAGCCAAAGCGTTCCCAAAATTCCCTACCAACAATTGACAACAATTTTATTGTTGATCAAGTACTTGCTATGGTTTATGTGTCTAGAAAAAACCCCAAAATACAATTCAAGCGGATTGACACGATTTTGAAAGAAGATGAATATGGATTGGATAAAATTGAATATCTTCAAGAGTATAAACAATATGGAATTGAACTATCGTTACAAATAAACGATGAGTTGATTAAGATACTTGAATCTTAGCATTACAATCAAACCTCCTTTAAAAACCTCGGAGGTTTGTCTTAATTTTTCTTTATAAAAAACAAGCTGTTCAAAATCAATAATAATGAAAACCAACATCACCCCAGAAGAAATAGAACGTCAACCCCTACACCAATTTACCGAACAAGCCTATCTTGACTATGCAATGTACGTAATTTTAGATCGTGCCTTGCCTCATATAGGTGATGGTTTAAAACCTGTACAGCGACGCATTCTTTATTCAATGTCCGATTTAGGGCTAAAATCTAGTAGTAAATATAAAAAATCGGCTCGCACTGTTGGCGACGTACTCGGACGTTTTCACCCTCACGGTGATATGGCGTGTTATGAAGCGATGGTATTAATGGCGCAAGAGTTTTCTTATCGTTATCCATTAATTGATGGGCAAGGAAATTGGGGTTCAATTGACAATCCTAAATCTTTTGCCGCCATGCGTTATACTGAAGCGCGTTTAGCTGCGTTTAGTGATGTGCTGTTGAATGAATTAGGACAAGGAACAGTCGATTGGCAAGCTAATTTTGATGGAACTTTACAAGAACCACGCTTATTACCAGCACGTTTACCAAATATTTTACTCAATGGCGCAACAGGTATTGCTGTTGGTATGGCAACCGATATTCCTCCGCATAATTTAACTGAAGTCGTCAACGCCTGTATTCATTTATTAAAATATCCACAAGCCAGCATTGCCGATTTATGCGCCCATTTACCCGCACCAGATTATCCTACTGAAGCCGAAATTATTACCCCAGCGGCTGATTTATTAAAAATGTATGAAACTGGCAACGGCTCAATTCGTATGCGCGCTACTTATATTACTGAAAACAGCGATATTGTGATAACTGCGCTACCACATCAAACCTCTGGCAGCAAAATCATTACCCAAATTGCGGCACAAATGACAGCGAAAAAGTTGCCAATGATAGAAGATATTCGGGATGAATCCGATCATGAGAATCCAGTGCGTTTAGTCATTGTACCGCGCTCACATCGGGTAGACACTGATGCAGTAATGACGCATTTATTTGCGACTACGGATTTAGAGCGAAGTTTCCGTGTCAATTTGAATATGATTGGACTTGATGGGCGTCCTCAAGTAAAAAATCTGAAACTGCTACTTTCAGAATGGCTCAAATTTCGTTTAGAAACCGTGCGGCATAGATT
>JALWSU010000499.1 GCA_026993485.1 Thiotrichaceae bacterium
GCAAAACAGCAAGTTTTAAGTGACTTTTCTCAAGGAGAAACTGATGTCACACCAAGTGAGCTAGAACAGCAGTTTGAACAAGAAAAACAAGCTCTGATTACGGAATACACTCAACAAGTGAATGAGTTACAACAAGCTCTTGATGAGGAAAAAAATGCACGCTTGAAAGCTGAAGAACTAGCAAAACAGCAAGTTTTAAGTGACTTTTCTCAAGGAGAAACTGATGTCACACCAAGTGAGCTAGAACAGCAGTTTGAACAAGAAAAACAAGCTCTGATTATGAAATACACTCAACAAGTGAATGAGTTACAACAAGCTATTGATGAGGAAAAAGATGCACGCTTGAAAGCTGAAGAACTGGCAAAACAGAAAGAACAAATCGCTGAGAAATATCAGCAAGAACTGGCACAGATTAAAACGGAATTAATTGCTACAGAACAAAAATCAAAAGTCGTAATTAGCAATGATGACATCCAAAATCAAAACCAGCGAAAAAGTCGCCCTTATTTGGGCTTTATCCTTGGCACGGTTTTTTTTGGTATAATAATATTTGTTGCTTTGTGGCAAATTTTGAACCCTAAGCCACCAATGTTGGAGAAAGTATCTCGAAATGAACCTGTGGCAAATATTATTGTGAAAAAATCACCTACCCCTCCTACCACTGTTGTTAATCCTTATAAAAAAATTTGTGTTCATTTTAAAACTAAATCGTGGGTTAGTATTTCTGATAAAAATGGTCAAAATTTGTATGAAGGAACTTATAATATTGGTGATATATTAATACCAAAAGGTTTGCCACCATTTTATATAAAAGTTGGTAAAATGAATGGGGTTTATGTTGGTTCGGATTGTAGTGAAATCAAGAGGGTAATAAATTACCCTAAAAAAATAGGGTCTAAAAATATATTTATTGTTGATAAAAAGTAATAAGTGCTAATAAAATTGATACTGGTTGTATTTTTTAAACCTGACAGGTTTTTACTGGAATTTTATTTATTAGACTGGTCAGGAAATAAGGATTTTCTATTTAACTTGGAGTCCAAAGCTAAAGCTTTGGACTCCATTTTGTTATTTACGGACAAGTCTATTTATTATTATTTGGCAATTTGGAAAAATAAATTCATGATAAAAATAGTGGTTTTTTATTATCATGAAAATGATATGATTTCAACCATTATTTTTTTAAATAAATTATATTAGTTTATTACCATATATTAATATATTATTATATTGTAATAAGATATTATTTTATATCAATTGATTATCAATATAACAACTTATAAATAAAGTTATATAATTTGGATGGTTTTTAGTTAATAATTGACTAATTTTCTCAAGTAAATAAAAAAAATATTTTCTTTTGATATATCTTTGATAATATAGTTTTCGTTTTTTGTTTATCTGATTCTAAAGTGGCTTGACAGCTATTATTTGATAATTAGATAATTATTTCGATTAGATTAAAAATAAATAATATTTATATCATTAAATTGACATGGAAGGTTTTTTTCGTTTATTAAACTTATTGATTTTTATTAAACAAACGCATCTGTAGCGATGGAGGCAATATTAATGCACGTTACAAGTGGTTCACTTTTTTGGCCATGGCCAAAACCAAAAATGGGTCGAAAGGACTTTATATCTTTAGTTCTTGGTCCATTAATGATTGGCTTGAGTTGTCTACCTCAAACTCTTTTAGCAGGTTCTGCTGAAGGTAAAACTATTTTTCAACAAAAATGTGCTTCCTGCCATACAATTGGCAAAGGACGCTTAGTTGGTCCAGACTTAAAAGGGGTAACTTCTAGGCAAGATTCAGCTTGGTTGGTTCGTTGGATACAACATCCTGATAAAATGATAGCAGAGGGTGATCCTATTGCAACGAAACAACTACAAGAGTATCACGTACCAATGCCAGCATTGGGTATTTCAGAAACACAGGCAAAAGATATTCTTGCCTATATAGAAGAGGCAGAAGGTGCAGGTGGATCATCTCCAGCACCAGAAGCAGCACCAGTAGTTGCTGCTGCTCCTCAAGCAGTTGTAGAGCCACCATCTACTGAAAATGGTAAAAAGATTTTTGAGAAAATTTGTTCTGCCTGCCATACGATTGGGCAAGGGGCTAAAACTGGTCCTGATTTAAAAGGGGTAACATCTCGAAGAGATATAACTTGGTTATTACGTTGGATACAAGAACCTGACAAAATGAGAGTAGAAGGTGATTCTATTGCAACGCAATTATTAAAAGAGCATCAGAATTTTCCAATGCCAAATTATGCTCTTTCAGAAAACGATGTTAGGGATATTCTTGGTTATATAGCTGCTGAAAGTGGTGAGGAGTTACCTACTCTTACTCCTCCACCTCCTCCAGAGACTGAACCTAAAAATACAAATTCTGTTCCCACGCCTATTAAGGGTGATCCTGCAATTGGTCGCGCCTACTTTATTGGGGCAAAACGTTTCAGAAATGGTGGCCCAGCATGTATGAGTTGTCATGGTAATGCTGATATTCCTGGTTTAGGTGGAGG
>JALWSU010000500.1 GCA_026993485.1 Thiotrichaceae bacterium
CCCTTGTGGTTGCCCCCCTTGTGGTTGCCCCCCTTGTGGTTGCCCCCCTTGTGGTTGCCCCGTTAGGCAAAGGATTAAACGCAATTAAATCAATCAATTAATTAATGGACAAGTCTTATTTTCTCCTTTCCCACAGCCTGCCAATTTTCTCCATCTTCTTCTAGCCGCGTTTTCAAAAGAATTTGTATTAAAAATGGCCAGCATTGACTTTGTTCCAATATCCACTGAATATCATTTTCAGATAAATCTTTTGGCGAATATTTTAACAGTTCACGCGCCTCTTCTTCAGTAAAGGGCTCTAACTGAAACTGACTAAAGGTATTAAAAAAAGGTGAAGCTTTGCCCAGATTCTCAGCTAATTTTGCAAGTTCATCTAATGGATAACGGGATACCACACAAAAACCTAAACAATTGACCTGATTAGCCAAATAACGCAAATTCCACCAAAAATTTACCTCTAATTCTTCCACTTGTAAACCTTTTTTAATGTTATCCATTAATAAAATTGTTGGTTTTTGCAGATAATTAGATAATATCTCTGTCAAACTCTCCCAATCTTGAACTTGATCAGGAAGTAAATCTACTGCATTTAATATATAACGGAAAAAACTTTTAGGATTTTGCATCTTTGGCTGCTCAAAGTTCACAAACACCCAATTATAGTTTTTATAGTTTTGCAAATAGCTATGATCGTCGCATTGCTTTTCGCGTAAATTGTTATGACTCGTCTTAGGAATCTGTCTTAAATAGTTCAAAAGCGAACTTTTTCCACTATTTTTGGGGCCAATCACAAGAACATGTTGTAATGGCAAATTTTGCCATTCCTGAAAAATCCTCTTCAATAAGGTATTGCGTCCAAAAAATTGATTAGCTTGGAGAATAGGGCGCGTTGTTATAGGTACAATTCGTTGATTTTCATCTAGCTTTATCTTGCTGCTATCACAATCTAATGAAACATTCTCCTTGTCACTACAATTCGCTGCCTCCATAAATTCGACACGTTGTATAGGATTAAGTTGAAGCGCATCAGCACATTTGGATATTTTATAACAATCCAATTTATTCACTTCCCCTCTTATCCATTTACCAATCGCTTGTTCTGATACTCCAATCTCTCTACCCAGCCAATTCCGCTTTAAGTTCTTATCACCAAGGTGTTTTTCCAATAAAATCCCAAATTTTTTATCCATATTAATAAATATCTATATGTTAGTAAAAAAAACGGTTTATACGGTTTATACCAAAATCGGCTGTTATTATAACCAGTTTTTCAAAATTGTCGCTATTAAAATCAATGTGAAACTGATTTAAACCAAGAAAGAGTTTTTGAAACTAATTAAACCTAAAAACAACTAATTTATACTAAATAACACTTTGATTTTAAATTAAATTTTTTGTATTCTATTTGCCATCAAAATATCTACTACGATGGAACTTAATGAAATGCCAAACAATTTCAAGATCATTTATTTGTTTATATTGATGTTTAGTCTCACTGGCTGCGTTGAATTGATGGAAATACTTGATCCAGGCGAATTATCGAATAACTGGGATGCTAAATCTCTTCAGCCCCAAAACACTGGAACTATCATCATTGCTTGGAGTGGCTTGTATGAAATAGATGGTAATAACCAGTCGTATTTTCATAAGGCGTATCAAGACATTAGTGTCAAGAATTCCAAAAGTAATTACATTCTTAAAAATATGATCAAATATTTTATGACACAAATGCGATTTAAGAATTTTCATAGCAGGAAAATTGCCTCTTTAGAAGAAAATGAAGAAGATTTAAATCTAGATAAGCATAAGCAGGTGCCTCCTGATAAGCTCTACAGCTTAATTTTGGTGCCTACTTTTGAAATGAACAACTATCATCTTTGGGGACAGAATACGCACACGAATCTTTTATATGCAGGAATAAGTGCGTTAATTGTGAAGCCAGGACCAGGGCGAATTGTTGCGGTTGCAAGTGGTCTTGTAACTAGGACATTGAAATCAACAGATCAGAAAATTTCTGAAATACAACTAGTTGAAGAGTTCAGAAAACTTTATGCTGATGCTGCCGCAGTCGCTCTTACGAATCTCCAAGAGAAGTATTTACACCTTAACCAGAATAGTTCTTCAATTATTACTGATATTTTTGTCGAAGACTCTCGTCTTCGTTCTCTTTTTAAGATTAAAGGAAAACATTTAGATAAGCGCACTTGCTTAAACCGAGCTTGTCAAGAACTAAATAATATTGCAGCCGAAATGGCTGCACATAAGCTCTTATCGAAAGGACAGTTTGTCTTGCCACCCTTTACGGGAATGTCATCAAAAATTAGCGGTTCTCACTGGGCTACGAAATCACAAAGAAAGATGGTGAACTTAATTGGCGTAAATATTAATGAACAAAAGCCAATACGCATCAATATAAATATCGCTGAAGCCAACCGATTTGTTGCAGTTTATATTACAAGCTCAAGCGCAGTAAATACCAGTGAAGAGCAGAATTATATTATTGAGCATAGCATTGCTGGAAAATTAACATACTGCACTAACCGATTGACAAAAACCCAGAGATCACAACATGAAAAAAGTGTTATTTCTCGTTTGAAAACAATCTATTGTAATTCTACCAATGAATCAGGAACTCTTTTGCGGTTTGATAATAGTAGTAATCCGACTGAGTATTTATCTTATTTATCACCGCCAACCAAAAAAGACCATATAGACAATTTTTTAGGCAGCATTATCAATGCTTTAAACGAATAAAAGGGGTAAGTGCTTGGCCAAAAACCTCGGAGGTTTAGTTTTGCACAGTACTTACTCGTTTTATACTCAAGTTGTTTCCAACTTTCATTCCATACTTAATATAGGAGTTAAATTATGAAATATGTACGAAGAAGCCTTAGCGTATTTTTCCTTGTTATTCTCACGTTGTTTCTTTTTAGTTGTGGCATAGGGCAGTTGCTAGACCCCGAATGTCGAGCAAATCCCAAAAAATGTGCTATGGAATTTGCCATCACCAAGACAGTGAATGCAGTCTTCCCTAGCGAGATTAGTAAAGCCATCCTAGCGGTTGATACCCGTAAGGCTTTCAAAAAAAGCGATGCCCTCCAAGCTTTAGACATGACGCTGACGATGATGAAAAAGGCTGATCAAAATTTTACTAAAGGCTTTAAGCTGGTTGAACAAGCTTTATTCATGGTGCAGGAGGACACTAATGAGTGTAAACGCAAAAATGAAAGCTCTCACGCAAGTGCCGCTTCTGGGATATCTGGTGCTATAGATGTAACTGATTCTAAAGAACAGTTCCAGAAAGTCAACAATGGAACATGCCATCTTCGCCCTGAAGGCAAAAAAAAGCTGAATAAGGGTATGCTTTTATGGGGAACAGGATCGATTTATCAGATATATACTACCTTGGGATTGAGAGCCTTACCCGATAAGTTTTCTGGTGATGCTGGATTGGCGGCAGTGGAGCGTGTTGTAAAAACTAAGAGACTCGGTTTTACCAATAAAGCGGCTGTTATTAAATTTCCTTATACGGTAATAACATGGCTAAAGAATACTGGTAGTATAGTTGGTTTAATGTATCAGCTCCTCAAAGCTGACTCAGCGGTTACTGGTATTGATAAAAAGGCTCAGGAACTAGCGCGTAGAAAAGCTAAGAAAAAAGCGACAGCGGAAACAAAAATTTCTATATCTTTTTATAAATAGTTTCTTTACTCGTTCCCAAGCTCCAGCTCACTCTCTTATACACAAGGGCAACCGATTGCCCCTACATCATTGTGGGGTAATCCCTTGTGGTTGCCCTTTGAGGCTTTCTTTTTAAGTTAGGTATATTAATATGTTAATTAGAATTTTCACTCTATTTAGTGTGGTTTTTTTAGTAAGCTGTGTAACAACTACTGGACTCATTGGTGATGATAAATTGCATATACATATTATTCCACCAAAGGCAAAAAAAATATTTGAAACTCAGTGTAGTAAAGGTGAACTTTATCAAAATAATATTGCCTTTATTATTCGGTTAAAATTCGAAGGTAAAGTCATAGCATATGATGATAAAAATTTTTCCCCAATATCTGTAATTAATCGTCTAGGAGAAGAACTGAAACATAAAGGCTATGAAATCTCATCAACAGCACAAATGCTACAAATACCTCAAAATGGTAAGCTAATTAGCTTTACTCAATGGAGAGGCGATGAACAAGAAGCACGCAAGCGTTTAGTAGAAGCGGCGAAACACAGTTTAGATGATGGCGGCATAGACTATCTCTCTTTTGGAGAGGTGAATATTACCGAAAAAGGCTATGACGGTCAAATAGATACCTATCTAGCAGAAGCAGATACGAATATCAGCTTATTAAATGTTCATACAGGAGAAGTCTTAGGGGTAACAAATAAGGTTATTATGGGGCAAGGTCGCGATCCAAAACGAGCTGCTAAGTCGGCTATGATACGTTCAATTAAGGCTGGTATTTATACAGTAATGGAAAAGGTAAAACCGCCACCTAAATCTTGCCTGTCTAAAGGCCATCAAATTTTACTCTGGTTTCATGGTTATTCCAATGAACGTAAAGAAGTTACTCCATTTCGTAATGAACTGCTCAAACATGGAGTAATTTTCATTCGTTGCCGAAAACAAGAAGATGAGAATTATGATGGCATTTATAATGGCGTTTGCACAGTACGATACAAGCAAAAGGGTTTTGGGCTTAATAATCTTATCAATACAATTATTGATAAATATAAATTAGATAAAGCCATTGAGGATGTTCAAGTAGAAGGTTATAAACTGGATATTTTTTATAATAAACCAAAAGACTAATTCAATATTTCGGATCATTTGGATAACTTATTTATTTTTAAGTAAAAGTTTTGTAATTTCGGATTCGACGTAAGGAGAAATGACAAGCTTAATTAAAAAACTGTCCGAACTATTGTAATTGAATGTTAAGAAAAACCTCTGAGGAAAACCATACCTCAGAGGTTTTAGATATAGCATTAACCGGAAGCAGGATACTTATTTATGCGTATTATCAAGATTTTCTCAATATTAATACTCTTATTTTGGTTTCAAACTAGCAGCGTTTTTGGAGCTGAAAAAAGAATTGCTTTAATTATTGGTAATTCCAATTATCAATATATTACTTTCTTAAACAATCCAGCAAATGATGCTAAGGCTGTTGCTGAAGCACTGGAAAAAATCGGTTTTGCTGTAACACTGAAGCTTAATCAAGGCATCAATGGTATGAAAACCGCAATTAGAAATTTCGGCAAACGCTTACATTCTGGTGGGAAAATTGCACTATTTTACTATGCTGGACATGGTATTCAACGGCATGGGGAGAACTATTTAGTCCCTATAGATGTAACTGGTTCAAGCTTTCAAAAGAGTAATTTTGTATCTGTTTCAAGAGTTATAAATGCCATGAAGGGTAGTAATCCCAGCATTATAATCTTGGATGCTTGTCGAAATGATCCATTTTCCCAAACCAGAGGATTTTCAATAGTAACAATAAATAAAAAGAAAAAAGAGAAACCGCACAATGGCTTAGTGCGTCCAACACTGACTAATCCCAGTTCAACTCTTATTGCTTTTGCAACGCAACCAGGAAAGACAGCCTTAGACGTATTACCTGGTGGCAAAAATAAAAATCATAGTCCTTATACCTATTACTTATTAAAACATATACAAAAACAAGGACTAAGCTTGCTCGATTTTTTTAATGAAGTCGGACGCTCAGTAAAGCAAGCTACTAATGGCAAACAAGAACCTTGGGTTTCAGCCTCGCCAATTCCAAGAATTTGCTTGGTTGGAGGTTGTATGAATCATATTATCTATGAACCACCTGATGACGAACAATTTCAGAGTGTTATTACTCTCGAAGAATGGCAGACTAAATTTAGTTTAAAAGCTTGCAGAAAAGACTATACAAATGTTACTTGTGAAATTGAAGTACTAAATCAAGGACCACGTACTAAAACCTTGTCTTTTAGGGTATCCCGTTCACCAGTATTAGTGGATACAGATGGCAATCGTCACATCGCTAAAAATGTTGAAATCAATGGCAACCTAGCTTATGGAAGAAAGTATTATTTAAAACAGCGAATTAGACGCGGTCAACCTGCTAACCTAATGATTTATTTTAACAGAATTGATCGTTATTTAGATTTTATTCCGTTACTGGAAATTGAAGTTAAATCGGGAAAAAAACGCAACAAATTGCAGACAATTCGTTTCAAAGAGATTGATTTGATGTAGATTTTACTTGTCCAAAGCTAAAGCTTTGGACTCCATTATTATATAGGGAATAAGCAAATATGAATAACCACTTCAAAAATTTTCTGCTGGTATTTTTCAGTATTTTGAGTCTCAACGTACTGGCTCAAACCACAGGGCTGATTTTCGATGATGCAGCCTATGACAAAGTCTTATTAAAAGCCCCTCTGACACGCAGTTTCTATAGTGTGCCGTCACGAGCTTCCCTAAAAAAGTACAGCCCTACCCCCAAAAGCCAAGGTAACTACAGCACTTGCGTTGGTTGGGCAACCGCTTATGCTGCACGTACTATCGCAATGGCAGAATACAAAGGCTGGAGAAATAAATCCACAATTACTAACAACGCTTTTTCTCCTGGATTTATTTACCGCTCCATCCAAGCCAATGATTATTCTTGCCAAAATGGTTCATCTGTTCTTACAGCACTCAAAGTAATGAAACGTGATGGTGTTCCCAAATATAGTGCATTCAAGCAATCCTGTCCTAATAGAATTCCGAACCAAGTTTATGCTAAAGCTTCAAATTACAGGATCCAAGATTATGTTAGGCTATTTGATATAGAAGATAGGCCAGCTCAAAAAATTGCTATTGTTAAAAAAAGCATATCCGAAGGCAAACCAGTCATTATCGGTATGAAAGTTCCAAAATCCTTTTTAATGGTTTATAGACAAGAACTTTGGGAACCAAAACCAAATGAAACTCCTTGGAATACTCATGACGGACATGCTATGACAGTCATAGCTTATGATAATAATAAATATGGTGGAGCTTTTGAACTCCAAAACAGTTGGGGAACAAATTGGGGCAATGGTGGCTATATTTGGATAAAATATCAAGATTTTGCCAATTTCACTAAATATGCTTTTGAACTAATAGATAAACCCAAACCAAAGCCCTCTTATAAACCCGATTTATCAGGAAAAATGAGATTTTTATTAGAAAATGGCAGTGAAATGAAAGCTGATTTTGTGAATGGCAGTTATATAATGAGACGCTCTTATGCTTCTGGAACTAGATTCCGTTTATATATTTCTAATAATGAACCTGCTTATGTTTATGCTTTTGGTTCAGATTTGACTGGTAAAATCTACCCTATTTTTCCACACGAACCAGGCATTAGCCCAGCATTGACTTATAAACGCAATGAAGTACCTATACCTGATGAAGATCACTATATTGAGATGGATAACACTGTAGGGCGTGATTTCTTTTGTGTCTTATATGGAAAAGAACCATTAGATATAGATGAGATACACAGGCGTTTGGAACAAATAAATCAATCTAGGGGTTTATTCGTCACGCCGGCTAAACGTAAAAAAACTCAAAGCAATTTTTTCAAAAATGTAAAACAAGTAGTTTCTACTCAAGCCGTTAAATCTCGCTATATTCGATATTTTAAACGTGGGATTGGATTTTCAGCAGCGAGTCATGGTAAAACACTTGTGCCATTGTGTGTAGAAATTAAGCATACAAGGTAATCCTGAAACGCTTCACAGGGCAACCACAAGGGGTTGCCCGCTGGAGCGCAGTCACTGAGACATAACTATATCCACCTTTCTCCACCGATTAAAGTAGAAAAACACATCACCAGTTTTTGTGGGTTTAAGTTTAGAATATGAACCATCCTGATTAACCATCATAATTTTTTTATCTAATACCAAATTACTTAATGGCGCATAAAGAAAAGTATAAGGTTGATCATCGGCAATGATACGATGTAATTTATGTGTCAATTGCTCTTGAATTGCCTGATCATATTCTTGGCGAATTTCCACAATTAGCGCATCTGCTTCGGGATTATTATAGCCAACAAAATTAAGCTGATTTTCTCCAGATTGGCTAGAATGCCACAATTGGTACAAATCTGGATCAATGCCCATACTCCAGCCCAAAATCACGGCATCAAATTTACCCGTATTAATAAAATCCTTTAAAAATACTGCCCATTCAAATACTTGTGTATTACACTTAATCCCTAGTTTGCGCCAATTATTTTGAGCAATTGTCATAATTGCTTTGCGCTGCATGTTACCGTTATTAGTAATCAGATTAAATTCAAAAATTTTGCCATCCTTTTCAAGCCAACCATCGGCGTTTTTATGCCAGCCGAGTTCGGCAAAAATACGCAAAGCTGCTTGTGGATCATAAGGAACCGCTTGAATCGTTTTATCATACCACCGAGTATTTTTCGGATAAGGCCCAGTAATTCGTTCAGCTTCACCATACAAAATATATTTAATAATTTCATCAACATTAATCGCCATACCCAAAGCTTTGCGTATGCGCTTATTAGCAAATAGTGGCTTGCGATTATTATAACCAATGTAAGTATAACCAAAACCAAGACTAGAAAATGATTGATACTTACTATCTTTTTTATAACGGGCAGCTTGATGAGGTTGCGGACTATAAGTGTCAATTGCTCCAGTTCTAAATTCAACTTCTTGAGTCACCGCATCAGGAATTACCCGATAATAATAATCCTTATATTGTGGCGGCCCCTCCCAATAATTATCATTACGAATCAAATGGATAAACTCATCCCCTCGCCACTCAACGAAACGAAACGGTCCAACTCCAATAGGATGACGATTAAACTGACTATCACGCATCCCAAAAGCTGCACGGGCTTCTTTTGATAAATGACGCGCCTCCATTTCTTGCAACATTTTGGTTTTATTCAGTAAATGTTCTGGCAAAATCCCAATAGTCCAAGCATTAATCGCTGGCGAAAATAGCCGCTTATACACAACTCGCACCGTGTACTTATCTACAATTTCCACCGCTTTGATCGGCTCAAAATCTGAGGTACGCGGCGAAAGATTTTTAGGATTCATAATAGACTCATAAGTAAACTTGACATCTCCAGCATCAAACTCATGCCCATCATGAAAATATACCCCGTGTCGTAAATGAAACAAAATCACGGGATTATGCTCAATAACCATATCCTCAGTATTGATAATCGGCTTTAATTGCTCAAAAAAATCCTGCTCAACCCGCTTCAGAGAAAACTTTAACCGCTCAGGTTTTTCAACAGTAGCAGGAATTAAACTAATATCAGTCACCAAAGGATTATCTGTTAAAGCTTGTCGAATTTTAGTGATAATTTCGGGGCTAATCCCAGATTTCAGCTCCAAATAAGCAAATTCAGTGATTTTCCAATCAGTTGCAAGACGCCCTCGCAACTTCAGATTTTCATCATAATCAAGCAAACCCTCAAAAACTAAACCTGCAATTCTACTACTAGCACCATCCGCATTTAAAATCGGATTTAAAATCTTAGCATCCCCAATCGAAGCTTCAATAAATTTAAATGCACGCTCAGGATTACCTTTAGTTTGAGTCTCATAAGTCGGCACCCAAAAATAAGATTGTAATAGCACCAAACTTAAAAGAGTCGGGGCAAGTATTAAAAACCATTTTATTTTCATAGTTAATCTTGTGTGTTTGTGATTTTTTAAAATACAACATTTTGATTTTTAGTACAATAAATTTGGAGATTGTCTGAACTGTGATTTATGTGATTAAATGATTAACTATGATATCAATTATCACAGTTCATCCTTATAATCAAAAAAATCATAGTTCAGACAATTTTAAATCTCGACTATTTTCATAACTTTAATTATAATAAAAATGATCAAAACTAGAAAAAGTAACCAAACATGAAAAAACTACCAATAGGCATTCAATCATTTTCAGAGATAATCAAAAACGATTATTTATATGTAGACAAAACTGGTGACATTCTAGAACTACTAGAAGGTGGAAAA
>JALWSU010000501.1 GCA_026993485.1 Thiotrichaceae bacterium
AAACTTGCCACTCTCATCATAAAAGATAAAAAAAGCAGCATCTTGATTTTCCTCGTTCAAGATTTTCTTAGCAATATCAAACTGTCTTTTTTTCCCACTTCTATCACTCAGAGGAGCTAAGGTTTTGGCAGTACAAACGAGTAACTCATCAGAATTTTTTAAAACCGCCTCACCAATTTTGGTAATATCCTCATAATTATCATCTTCAAATAAATAATCGTAATTTTCTTCATCATATTTAAATGTACTGATTTTTTGTCTAAAAAACTGTTTGAGAGTTTCAATAGAAAACTCTGTGATTAAATTATCTAATATATTCATTGTTATTAATTATTTGTTGAAAATTATTTTCTAGGAGGTTTTTGCCAAATATCGATCGGAGTGCAAGATAAGCCTCACTGCCATGGTATTAAGCCATGAAAAGAGTACAACGAATGTCAGACAACGAATAAAACCTGTTACAAATCATCAGCTAACTGATTGTTTTTTTATTCGTTGTCTTCGTTGTACTCCATCCATTAATACCATAGCAATGCAAGGTAAGCTTGCACTCCGAACTCGAAAATTAATAAACCCTTTCCTTTGGCGGAATTACATCAACATCAGGAGTCAAAGTGTACAAATGCACAGGGCGATAATCTATTTCAACTTTTCCTTGCGGTTTTAACCAAGCTAGGCTATGTTTAAGCCAAATCTTATCATCACGATTCGGATAATCTTCTCGCGCATGTCCGCCTCGGCTCTCGGTACGATTTAAGGCGGAACTCATTGTTACCATTGCTTGCCCGAGTAAATTTTCTATTACTAAGATTTCAATTAAATCCGAATTCCAAATCAATGAACGATCACAGACATTAACATCTGCAAATGAATTAAATATTTCTGTTAGTTTATCTTTACCTTCTTGAAGTGTTTCACCAGTTCTAAAAACCGCTGCATGTGTTTGCATTGTTCGCTGCATTTTTAGGCGAATGTCAGCGGTACTATAACTGCCATTGGCATAACGTAATTTATCTAAACGCGCTAGACAGGCTTCGCCAGCATTTTTTGGTAAGGGTTTATGAGGGGCTTTTGGGGTTAATATCTTAGAACAGCGAATTGCAGCAGCTCGTCCAAATACAATAATATCAAGCAGAGAATTAGAACCTAAACGATTTGCACCATGTACTGAAACGCAGGCACATTCACCAATTGCCATTAAACCGCGTACTACACGCTCAGGATTACCATCCTTCAAGGTTACAACTTCTCCATAATGATTTGTGGGAATCCCGCCCATGTTATAATGCACAGTCGGTAAAACTGGAATCGGTTCTTTTGTAACATCAACGCCAGCGAAAATCCTTGCCAATTCAGCAATGCCGGGCAAACGCTCCTTGATAATATCAGCGTCTAAATGCTGAATTTGTAAATTCACACAATCTTTATGTTCACCAATACCACGTCCAGCGCGAATTTCCATAGTAATGGCACGGCTGACGACATCACGCGAAGCTAAATCTTTAGCATGGGGCGCATAACGTTGCATAAAACGCTCGCCTTCAGAATTAGTCAAAAAGCCACCTTCTCCCCGCACTCCTTCAGTAATCAAACAACCTGAGCCATAAATTCCAGTTGGATGAAATTGTACAAATTCCATATCTTGTAAAGGTAAACCCGCACGCAATACCATACCATTACCATCGCCAGTGCAAGTATGGGCAGAAGTAGCAGAAAAATAAGCACGTCCATAACCACCCGTTGCCAATACCACCATCTGGGCACTGAAACGATGAATTAAACCATCTGCCAAATTCAACGCCATCACGCCCCGACAAGTTCCCTCATCATCCATAATCAAATCAAGAGCAAAATATTCAATAAAAAATTCAGCTTTATATTTAAGCGATTGCTGATAAAGTGTATGTAAAATTGCATGTCCAGTTCGATCAGCGGCGGCACAAGTACGTTGAGCCGTACCTTCACCATAATTAGTTGTCATCCCGCCAAAAGGACGCTGATAAATTTTACCTGATTCAGTCCGCGAAAATGGCACTCCATAATGTTCCAACTCAATAATAGCAGGCACAGCTTCACGACACATATATTCAATCGCATCCTGATCACCTAACCAATCAGAACCTTTTACCGTATCATACATATGCCAACGCCAATCATCTTCCCCCATATTGCCCAACGAGGCACTAATACCACCCTGAGCGGCGACAGTGTGACTTCGAGTAGGAAAAACTTTGGTAATACAAGCAGTTGTCAAACCTTTCTCCGCCATACCCAAAGTAGCGCGTAAACCTGCACCACCAGCACCTACAACCACAATATCGTAACGATGATCAATAATCTTATAAGCTTGTGACAACTTAACCTCCTAAAGTATTTCAGATAAAGATTTTGGCCAAAAACCTCCGAGGTTTCCAAAACCTCGGAGGTTTAGCTGATAAAGTGGCCAAAAACCTCCGAGGTTTCCAAAACCTTGGAGGTTTAGCTGATAAAGTGGCCAAAAACCTCCGAGGTTTCTAAAAC
>JALWSU010000502.1 GCA_026993485.1 Thiotrichaceae bacterium
CTTGTGTAGGGGCAATCCCTTGTGGTTGCCCTGCTACAAACAATGATGTAGGGGCAATCCCTTGTGGTTGCCCTTGTGTAGGGGCAATCCCTTGTGGTTGCCCTGCTCTGGAGCGTGGGAACGAGAGTGCGTAACATCAGTTAATAACAATTAGGACTCATTTTTATGTCTCAAGTTTGTCAAGTAACAGGTAAACGCCCTGTCACAGGTAATAATGTATCTCATGCGAATAATAAAACTAAGCGTCGTTTTTTGCCAAATTTGCATATCCATCGTTTTTGGGTGCCAAGTGAAAATCGTTGGGTTAAATTGCGCCTGAGTCATAAGGGTATGCGTATTATTGATAAAAAAGGTATTGATGTGGTTTTGGCGGAAATCCGTCAAAGGGGTGTTAAGGTATAAATTCACCGATTCGTATTCCACGCCCTGAGCATAATTTATCGCGTAATAGCATTAGTCAGGCTGCCCTTGATGTTTTATATCAGTTACATAAGAATGGTTATCAAGCTTTATTAGTTGGTGGAGGGGTACGCGATGTTTTATTAGGGCGTATCCCAAAAGATTTTGATGTTGTGACTAATGCTCGCCCTGAGCAGGTGAAAAGTTTATTTAATTATTGTCGCCTGATTGGGCGGCGTTTTGTACTAGCGCATGTGCATCAACGAGGAGAAATCATTGAAGTTGCCACTTTTCGCGCTCATCATGATAAAGGTAAAGCTGGCGATGGGGTGACTGAAAATGGGCGTATTGTACGTGATAATGTTTATGGTACGCTTGATGAAGATGCTTTGCGCCGCGATTTTACGATTAATGCGCTTTATTATGACATTAGTGACTTCTCAATAATTGATTATGCAAATGGTTTGGCGGATTTACAGGCGGGTATCATACGTTTAATTGGTGATCCTATGGTGCGTTATCAGGAAGACCCTGTGCGTATGTTACGCGCTGCCCGTTTTGCGGCAAAACTTGGATTCACTATTGAACCGGAAACTGCTGAATTGATACCGCAATTAAGTGGATTACTTGCTAATATTCCGCCAGCGCGTTTGTTTGAGGAAGTGCAAAAACTATTTCTAAGTGGACATGCTACTGAATCATTTATTCAATTACAACACTTTAATTTATTTAAACAATTATTTCCTTATACAGAAGCTTGTTTAAATAATCCAATTGCGCGGGCATTTGTTGAGCAGATGCTACGCAATACTGATGAGCGGATTCGTGAGAAAAAACCGGTTATGCCAGCTTTTTTATTGGCAGCCTTTTTATGGCCAGCTTTATTGCCAAATTTACCGCAAAAATCTGCTAAAGGAATAAATCAACAAGAAGTTTGGATAGATGCTTTTCAAAGGCTGTTGGCAAAGCAACAAAAATATGTTGCTATCCCTAGACGCATTTCGGTTTTGATACAAGAAATTTGGCGTTTGCAACTCCGTTTTACGCAGTCTCGTAGGGGTAAAAAGAAGTGTTTAAGAATTTTACAACATCCTCGTTTTCGTGCTGGTTATGATTTTTTATTGCTACGCGCTCAGGCTGGTGAAACGGATTTAGCTGATGAAGTGGCTTGGTGGACTAATTTTTTAGAAAATCATCCAGTAGCTGATTTATTAACTTCTACTGCTGCAATTTTTTCTGAAAAAAAACGCTCCCAGCGACGTAAACGTAAATATCAAAATAAGAAAAAACAGAAGAAGAGTTAAAAACTGGACACTTATCATATTGTTTATGTGGGATTGGGTAGTAATCTTGATAATCCTATTGAGCAGATTAAAAAAGCTTTGCAGGCACTTAAGCTTTTGCCCAATACCCACTTAAAAACTCAATCGGCTTTATATCGCAGTAAGCCTTTAGGCTCACAAAATCAACCGGATTATATTAATGCGGTTGCAATGTTGGCGACTAAATTGTCACCATTGGTATTGCTTGAACATTTGCAAGTAATTGAAAATGAACAAGGTAGGGTACGAGGTGCGGAGCGATGGGGGCCTCGGACTTTGGATTTAGATATGCTCTTGTATGATAATTTGCAATTGCAGCAAACTCGCTTAATTTTGCCACATCCAGGTTTATATGAAAGGGCTTTTGTTTTGTATCCTCTTTATGATTGCTCCCCTGATTTAATTTTACCTAATGGACAAGCTGTGTCTGTATTAATGCGGGGTTTTGATGGCTTAGAGAAAGTAAGTACTGAACCATGATTTTTTTGAGGTTTCCAAGAACATAGGGCAACCGGATTGCCCCTACAATAAACCGTCAGAACCTGTAGGGGCAATCCCTTGTGGTTGCCCGTCTGGCAAAATCTAAAAAAAATCATGGTTCACGACTTAATAGACAATTAACAATTAACCATGACATTAACCCAATTACAGAAACTCAAAGAAAAAGGTGAAAAAATCACCTGTTTAACAGCCTATGATGCTAGTTTTGCTCATATACTTGATGAAGCTGGTATTGAGATTTTATTGGTTGGAGATTCATTAGGTATGGTAGTTCAAGGGCATGATAGCACTTTGCCTGTAACAATTGATGATATGATTTATCATTGTAAACAAGTATCTCGTGGAAATCAGCAAGCATTCTTAATTGTTGATATGCCATTTATGAGTTACGCCATACCAGAAATAGCATTAAAAAATGCCGCACGTTTAATGGCTGAAGGAGAGGCGCAAATGGTTAAACTTGAAGGCGGTGCGTGGTTGCTAGAAACGGTGCAATTATTAACCGAGCGAGGAATACCAGTTTGCGCTCATTTAGGTTTAACTCCACAATCTGTACACCAATTAGGCGGTTATCGTGTACAAGGGCGTGATGAAATAAGTGCAGAACGCTTACAAAATGATGCTATAGCTTTAGAAGCTGCTGGAGCTTCGATACTAGTGCTTGAATGTGTACCAAGTAAATTAGCGGCTGAAATTACGAAATCATTAAATATTCCTGTGATTGGGATTGGGGCAGGTGTTGACTGTGATGGGCAAGTGTTAGTTTTATATGATTTATTAGGTATTACTGACAAACCGCCCTCATTTTCTAAAAATTTTTTACAGGAAACTGGTTCAATAAAGGCAGCAATTGAGGCGTTTATCATGGCTGTAAAAAATGCTCGCTTTCCCGGAGTGGAGCATAGTTTTGAATAATAATAAAGACCTGACAGGTTTTAAAAACCTGTCAGGTCTCAGACCATATTAAAAAAACATGATTTCTACCATAAATATACCAGCAGGCATTCGCATTGGTCATTTTACTCATCAAGAGTATGCCACTGGTTGCACTGTTATTATTTGTGATAATGGCGCAAGTTGCGGTGTTGATATTCGTGGAGGCGCACCGGGTACACGAGAAACCGCATTACTAGCTCCTCAATGTTTAGTAGAAACAGTCAATGCAATTTTATTAACTGGAGGTAGTGCATTAGGATTAGCAGCGGCTGATGGAGTAATGAAATATTGTCAAGAACAGGGCTATGGATTTAGTATGGGAAAAAAAAAGATTCCTATTGTGCCAGCAGCTGTTATTTATGACTTTAATGTAGGTGTGGGAGATTATGCACCTACAGCTAAAGATGGCTATCAAGCATGTTTGCAGGCTTCTAATGCAACTTTCGCTGAAGTTGGCAAAATTGGAGCTGGTACAGGTGCATTAGTTGGTAAAATATGTGGTATAGAATACGCAATGGGTGGCGGCTTAGGAACTGCTAGTTTAACTTTTTCTCAAGGTTTAATTGTTAGCGTTATAGTTGTAGTTAATACTCTTGGAGATGTTCGGCATTATAAAGACAATCGCATTATCGCAGGTGCCAGAACTAAAGAGGGTAAATTTCTTGATGCCATCAAGTATATTTTAGAAGAAAATTTAACCACTATAAATTCTCCTGCGAATACTTTGATTGGTGCAGTTATAACTAATGCCAAGCTTGATAAGGCTGCTTTAACTAAAGTCGCATCAATGGCACAAATTGGAGTTGCACAAGTAATCACGCCCGCACACACATTATATGATGGCGATACCTTTTTTGCTCTGGGAACTGGTGAAATAAAAGTTGATGTCAATTTCGTTGGTATTGCTGCAACTGAACTGGTAAAAAAAGCAATTATCACCGCCGTAACAACATGATTAATAACGTCTTTATTCATTCAATGACGAATAGCATGTTGCAAGTAACTGCTAAAAGCCCTGCCGCACTTTCTCAATCAGTTCTAAACGAATATCCTGAAAGAGCATTGTTACTTGCAAAAAGTAATGATTTTATTATTCTGGATCATTTTCCTGATCAAAATTACCTTGATTATTTAATCGAAATTGGTATCGGCACACGCAATATCTTAATTCCAAAAGCTAAAGGAGATTCTCTATCTGAAAGAGTACTTAATGATAAACAACTGTTAAAATTTTTACTCAGCTTAAATTCTGTAGTGCTACACCCATACATGAGTAGCAAAGCAGAACAACAAATTGCAAAATTAATTAATGCCACTATAAATGGTTCAGCTCCTGAATTAACCCAAAAAGTTAATAACAAGTTATTTTTATTCAAATTAATCAAACAAATTGGCTTAAAATTACCTGAATATAAAATCACTAATACTAAAAACCTGATCAAAATTGCGAAACAATTCCAACAAAAATATGGCAAAATAATCATTATTGGGGAACATAGTTACGCTGGTTTAGCAGTGTGGGCAATAAAAACTCGAACCGACTTAGAAAAATTTCAAGCAATAATTCCAAATTGCGATACTCAAGCACAATTTATAATCGAAAAATTCTATGAAGTCGTATCTTCACCAAATGTTCAATATCAAATTAATACCAACACAATCAAATTATTAGGAATTAGTGATCAACTTTTAGATGCAAATTTAGAACATCATGGTAATAGTTATCCATCATTAGCCACTCAAATTGAGAAAATCAAAACCGAAGCCAACCAGATTGCCAATGAATTAAGATTACAAGGTTATACAGGCTTATTAGGTATTGATTTTATTGAAACAATTAATGGACAAATATTTGCAGTTGATATTAATGGGCGGGTTAATGCCTCCACATTTGGGCTTCAAATTAATAATCAACAAAAACCGTTTCTCATTTTAACGCATCTAAAAATTCCCAAAATTACCCAAAAAATAGATTTTCTATCTTTAAAAAAAATGATTGGAGAACCAAATTTTTTTAACCGAAAAACTGGAACTGGTATATTGCCTTACAATATTGGATTTTTAAAATTAGGACATTTTAGTGCAATTATTATTGGTAATACTAAAGAGGAATGCGAGGAATATCTGGCTTATATAGATAAGTATTGAACTATGAAAAATTTACTTTATAAAATGATGAAAAAATTAAAATTACCAATTATTTTCAATTTTTATGAACAGCAAACACCGCAAAACATTAGAATTAATCTTTTCCGAACCTGTTCCAAAATCAATGCAGTGGTTACGTATTGAATCGTTATTTGTGGCATTGGGTGCTGAAATTATTGAAGGCGATGGCTCTCGGGTACGTTTTGTATTAAATGAAATGGTTGGTAGTTTCCATCGCCCACATCCCCACAAGGAAGCTAAACCGTATCAAGTGCGTGATGCGCGTAATTTTTTGGAACCAGCTGGAGTCACACCATGAATAATACAATGAATTATAAAGGTTATACCGCCAATATTGAATATAGTTCAGAAGACGAGTGCTTTGTTGGACATCTTGCTGGCATCCATGATATTGTTGGCTTTCACGGCGATTCGGTTAATCAATTACGCCAGAGTTTTGAAGAAGCGGTAAATGATTACCTAAAAACTTGTGAAAAAATTGGTAAAGCACCACAGCAACCGTATTCAGGCGAACTAATCTTGCGAATGCCACCTAAAGTTCACGCCGCCATTGCCACTAAAAAAAAGTGAAAGTCTGAACCTTGATTTTTAGGATTAAAAAGATTTAAAGGATTAAAAAATCAGGAAAATCTTTTAAATCCTAAAAATCAAGGTTCAGACATTATAGGAGTGTGTATCCAAATCTAAAACGGCTTCACTACAACCAAAATAACCACAGCCATCAAAATCAGCACAGGAAATTCATTAAACCAGCGATAAAAAACATGCCCATAGATATTCTGTTCTTCTTTAAAATCTTTTAAAAGCTTGCCACAAAAAAAATGATAAGCAATCAAAATCGCCACTAATGCCAATTTCACATATAACCAACCCATATTGCTATACATCATCCACGCATAATCCCATAACATCCATAAACCCAAAATAACAGTTAAAATCATACTGGGAGTCATTATTCCATAATATAATTTGCGCTCCATAATCTTAAAACGCTTCTTACTAACTTCATCTTCTGCCATCGCATGATAGACAAACAAACGCGGCAAATAAAATAAAGCCGCAAACCAAGTAACCACAAAAATAACGTGAAAGGCTTTAACCCATAACATTGTAAAATTACTCCTATTGTTATACTATCTTGGCTGTACTGGTTTCACATCCCAAATTTCTTCAGCATATTCTTTTATAGTTCTATCTGAAGAAAACTTACCCATATTCGCTACATTAAGAATAGCTTTACGCGTCCATTCTTCCTGATCTTTATAAAGTGCTTCAACGCGCTGTTGACAATTAATATAATCCTCATAATCTGCTAAAAGCATAAAATAATCATTATGAGTAATTAAGGCATCAATAATAGCTTGAAAGCGTGTCGGTTTTTCCCGTGAAAAGTAGCCAGTTTTTATCATATCCAAAACCTGTCGCAGTTCAGAATTTCCCTGATAATAATCATTAGCCTTATAACCACGTTGCCGCAGTTCCGCAACACCATCAGCAGTTAAACCAAAAATAAAGATATTCTCTTTGCCAACTTCTTCAAGTATTTCAATATTCGCACCATCTAAAGTACCAATTGTTAAAGCACCATTTAGTGCCAATTTCATATTACCCGTGCCAGAGGCTTCCATTCCAGCCGTAGAAATTTGTTCGGATAAATCGGCAGCAGGAATTATTTGTAACGCATTTGAGACATTATAATTTGGCAAAAACACTATTTTTAAGCGTCCAGCAATTACAGGATCGTGATTGATTACATCAGCTACATCATTGATTAACTTAATAATTAATTTTGCCATTTTATAACCAGGGGCAGCTTTTCCAGCAAAAATCACTGTTCGTGGGATATAATCACCATTAGGATTACTACGAATGCGATTATAGCAAGTGATAACATGCAATAAATTCAGCAATTGTCGCTTATACTCATGAATACGCTTTACTTGCACGTCAAATATTGATGCTACATCTAGTTCAATACCTACTTTTGCCTTAACAAATTCAACTAAATTTTGCTTGTTCTTCTGTTTTATTGCCCGAAAAGCGGTGCGAAATGCTTGATTTTCAGCCAGTGGAATCAGTTTTTTGAGCTTGGAAAGATCAGTTTCCCAACCAGTTCCTATATATTGACGAATCAACTTAGTTAGTTCAGGATTAGCTTCTATTAACCAACGACGCGGAGTAATTCCATTAGTTTTATTGATAATCTTATTCGGATAAAAATTATTGAAATCCGCAAATAAAGTCGTCTTCATTAATTGCGTATGCAAAGCTGCAACACCATTAACCTTATGACTGCCAACAATGCCTAAATGGCTCATACGAATATGTTTCTCCCCATCTTCACCAATAATAGACATGCGTCGCAATGCATCCATATCGCCAGGATACTGATAACTCACTTCCTGAAGAAACTGCTGATTAATGTCGTAAATAATCAACAAATGGCGTGGCAATAATTGTTCAAATAACCAAACTGGCCAGGTTTCCAAAGCTTCTGGTAATAAAGTATGGTTTGTATAGCTAAAAATTTGTACTGTAACATGCCAAGCATCATTCCAAGACAAATGAAAATTGTCTAACAAAATCCGCATTAATTCTGGAATGGCTAAAACTGGGTGGGTATCATTAAGTTGAATCGCTACTTTTTCATGTAGTTTCTTGATATTATCATTACAAGCTCTATAGCGGCGGATAATATCTTGTATCGAGGCAGAAACAAAGAAATATTCCTGACGTAAGCGTAATTCACGCCCCATTTCGGTAGTATCATCAGGATATAATACTTTAGAAAGATTTTCCGAATTATTCTTATCTTCTACAGCTTTAATATAATTACCTTCATTAAAATATTGCAAATCAAAATCACGTGATGATTTCGCTGCCCATAAACGCATATTATTAACTGTATAAGCCCCATAACCCCCAACTGGAGTATCATAAGCCATTGCCATTACTTCTTCAGCATCTTTCCAATCATAACCCTTATCTCCTTGCTCATTACGATATTCAACAACATGTCCACCAAAATGCACTGGATACAAAACTTCAGCTCGTGGAAATTCCCAAGGGTTGGGATAACGCAACCAGTTATCAGGATGTTCTATTTGATAACCATTAGAAATCCGTTGATAAAACATGCCGTATTCATAACGAATCCCATAACCATAGCCGGGTAAATTCAAGGTCGCCATAGAGTCTAAAAAACAAGCCGCCAAACGTCCCAAGCCACCATTGCCAAGAGCTGGTTCGGATTCCATTTCAACCAGAACAGCTAACGATTGTCCTAATTCTTCCAAAGCTTGTTTACATTCTTCATAAACACCGAGATTCAGCATACTTTTTACTAGGGTGCGCCCCATCAAAAATTCTAAGGAAAAATAATAAATTCGCTTAGTTTCTTGTTGATAATACTCATTGGTAGTTTCCATCCAACGTTCAGTCAGACAATCTCTTAAAGTATAAGAAATTGCATAAAACCAATCTAATTTTGTTGCTGTATTTGGCGTTTTAGCGATTGTGTAACGTAAATGAGTCAGGATTTTTTGCTTGATAGCTTCTTGTTTCTCACATAATGCTTGGTTTGCTTTAAAACTATCTGTCATTAAATCCACTCCTTTTGTTGCAAAAATAATTCATATAATTCGGCTTCAGGACTCCCTGGCTCAGGTTGCCAATTGTAACGCCATTTTACTAAAGGCGGTAAAGACATTAAAATTGACTCAGTTCGCCCACCACTTTGTAAACCAAATAATGTCCCACGATCATATACTAAATTAAATTCCACATAACGCCCCCGCCTATAAAGCTGAAAATCACGTTCACGTTCACCATAAGGCGTATTTTTGCGCTTTTGTACAATTGGCAAATAGGCTGATAAATAATGATCTCCGACACTTTGCATAAAAGCAAAACAGGTTTCAAAATCCCATTGATTTAAATCATCAAAAAATAAGCCACCTACGCCGCGTGGCTCATTACGATGTTTGAGAAAAAAATATTCATCACACCAAGCTTTATAACGGCTATAAACTTCTTTTCCAAAGGGATCACAAGCTGCTTTTGCAGTTCTATGCCAATGCACTACATCTTCTGTAAAACCATAATAAGGAGTTAAATCAAAACCACCTCCAAACCACCAAATTGGCGGATGATTTGGTTTTTCAGCTATAAAAAAGCGAATATTGGCATGAGAAGTTGGAACATAAGGATTTAGAGGATGTATAACTAAAGAAACGCCCAAAGCTTGAAATTTACAACCAGTTAATTCTGGACGTTGTGCGGTTGCCGAAGCAGGTAATTTGGCACCAAAAACATGAGAAAAATTAATTCCAGCTTGTTCAAAAACCGCACCTTGAGCAAGAACACGAGAACGCCCCCCGCCTCCAGCCTCGCGCTGCCATTCATCTTCATGGAATTGGTTTTGTCCATCTTCTTTAGTAATTGCCGTACAAATACGATCTTGTAATGCCAATAAATATGCTTTTACTGGCTCAATTTTAGGCATAAAAAAATTCCTTGTTTATCTTGTTTATCTTGAATTGTAAAATTGTAAAAAACAGCGTTCCAATGTGAAAACTAGAAACAGAAATTAAAATAAGTCAGAATGTGAGCCAGTTCTTAGGAACGTGCATAAAACAACTAGGGCAACCACAAGGGATTGCCCCTACATG
>JALWSU010000503.1 GCA_026993485.1 Thiotrichaceae bacterium
TTTATCAGAAAGAACTTGATAAAGTCAGTTTTATGAATTTTAATTTGTAATTAATTTCTTTGTTCTCTTTGTTCATTAATTTTTTTTATGATTAGACCTCAGCTTTAGCTTTTTTCTAGTGATTAATTGGAGACAATTAGAAGTGCTGGCTTGGTCCAAAGCTAAAGCTTTAGCTACGCTTACTTAGTTTGGACTCCAAGTGAGTTCCAAATTTTAACAGGTTGTTTTTAATCTAGTTCCCACGTTTCGATATCAGCGTATGATGTTATAAATATATGATTTTATTTATATTTATTCAAAGTTGAAATTACAATTTAACTTATGTATAAGTGAATGCGCTGGAGCGTGGGAACGAGAGTGCGTAACATCAGTGATGAATTATGAAGATTTTAAAAAGTTATGATGAATTATGAAGATTTTAAAAAGTTATGATGCAATTTTATTGCTGATTTTATTAATCAGTCTTCCTACTACCAGTAATGCGGCAACGACAAAATATTATCTTTTAGATATTCCTTGGGAAGAAACTCTAATCTTGCCAAATAATGCCGCAGCTAAAATTAACTTATTGGTATCAATACCAACCGCAGCCCCAGGTTTCGACAAACGCGCTTTAGTCTATTTTAATCAACAATATGAAGTCAAATATCATAAAAAAGCTCAATGGGTTGAAACACCAGCACGAATGTTATTACCCTTATTAGTACATCATCTTGAAATGACTGGACAATTTAAGGCTGTATTAGCAGCAAGTACTTCTCCTATATATGCAGGCTTGCGTTTAGATACAGAAATTGTGCGTTTACAACAAGAGTTTTTCACTGAGCCAAGTCAAGTTCACTTAGTTTTTCGAGCACAATTATTAGATATGGATGCCCGTCAAGTACTAGCAACACGAGTTTTTGAAATTACAGAAAATGCTCTTAGCGAAGATGCAGAAGGCGGTATGTTAGCAACAAATAGGGCAGTAGCACGTTTATTAAAGCTTGTAACCAAATTTGTAATCAAACACTATAAGCAAAATGACAGCAAAAAATAACTTTACTCCAAGACATCTACAAGCATTATGGGATGAATTAAATAAACGTAATTTAGATGGTTTTATTGTACCTCATGCTGATGAATTTCAAGGAGAATATGTACCGCCTTATGCACAAAGGCTTGCTTGGCTAACAGGATTTACGGGTTCTGCGGGTTTAGCGATAGTTCACCGTAATGGTTCAGCGATTTTTGTAGATGGGCGTTATATAATTGCTGTGCGTGAACAAGTTGATAGCAATTTATTTAAGATTTTTAATATCAGCGATTGTTCACCTGATAAATGGTTGAGTAAACAAAAATCGGCAAAAATCGGCTATGATTCGTGGCTACATACTCCACAAGAGTTAGAGAAATTCAAAGCAGCTTGTAACAAAACTGGAAGTGAGCTAATTTCTTGTGAAAACAATCCTATAGATGCTATATGGAGCGAACAACCTGAAGTGCCACTAGCAACAGTTATACCTCACCCTTTATGTTATGCAGGTGAAACTAGCCAAGCAAAGCGAGAACAAATTGCTAAAATTTTAGCTGATGAGAATATAGATGCTACGGTTTTAACTAAACCTGATTCTATTGCTTGGCTTTTAAATATTCGTGGAGGAGATGTGCCTTATGCTCCATTGCCACTATGCTTTGCAATTTTGTATCGCAATGCGGAGGTTGATTTGTTTCTTCATCCACAGAAAATTGGGCAAGGATTAGTTGAACATTTGGGTAAAGCTGTGACAATCCAGCCTCAAGATTCTTTAGCAAATCAACTTAAGAAACTTGGGCAGGCGCAAAAATCAGTTTTATTAGACCCAAAATACGCTGCAAGTTGGATTTTTGAACAAATTGTTGGAGCTAAGATAATTGAGGGCGATGATCCTTGTTTATTAGCAAAAGCTTGCAAAAATCCAACCGAAATAAAAGGTATGCGTGCTGCACATCGTCGAGATGGATTAGCTCTAACTCGCTTTTTATATTGGCTAAATCAAAATGTTCCGAATAACTCTATTGATGAAATCCAAGCGGCAGAGCGTTTAGAACAATTTCGACAAAATAATAATAATCAAGAATATCAATACTTGAGTTTTGAAACAATTTCCGCAGTAGGTGCGAATGCTGCGATTGTGCATTACCAAGTAAGTCCTAAAACCAATAAAATCTTAGAAACGAATAGCATTTATCTAATTGATTCTGGTGGACAATATTTAGATGGGACTACAGATGTAACCCGTACTATTGTAATTGGCAAACCAACAACTGAACAAAAAATTAGATTTACCCAAGTATTAAAAGGACATATAGCTCTAGCAAGCTGTAAATTTCCCAAAGGCACAACAGGATCACAATTAGACGTATTAGCTAGACACGCACTTTGGCAAGCTGGAGTAGATTATCAACATGGAACTGGACATGGGGTTGGTAGCTATTTATCAGTACACGAAGGTCCGCAAAGTATTTCAGCAAAAGCCAATAATGTCG
>JALWSU010000504.1 GCA_026993485.1 Thiotrichaceae bacterium
CCGCTAATATCTATACCAGTTTTTTTTCCAAAACCAAAGCGTGTCATAAAGCTATGTAAACGATCTATTCCTAAATCATAAGCTAATGAGTAAAAATAGACATCACAGGATTGTTCTACAGCGTGCAGGAAATTCATGCTACCATGTCCAACTTTTTTCCAGCAACGATAGCGGTGTTTTTTACCTTTTATGGTGTACCATCCTCCACACCAAGTATGACTTTGTGGGGTTCTAACACCATATTCTAACCCAGCTAAACCTACAAAGGGTTTGACTGTTGAACCGGGCGGATATTGTCCCCGTATGGCGCGATTAATGAGAGGGCGATCTGGTGAATCGCGCAAACTATAATAGGTTTTCGCATCAATGCCATCAACAAATAAATTCGGATCATAGTTAGGCGTACTAACAAGAGCTAGAATGCCACCTGTATCAGGTTCAATAGCGACAACAGCAGCACGCTCTTTGGCAAGCAGACGTTCAATATATTGTTGTAAATAAATGTCTATATTTAAATAGAGGTTTTTACCGGGAATAGGGGGGGTGCGTTCCAAGATGCGGATAATGCGCCCTAGAACATTCGTTTCTACTTGTTGAAAGCCAGTTTTGCCATGTAGTTCTTTTTCATAGTATTTTTCTAAGCCGATTTTACCTATGTATTTACTGCCCCGATATTCAGATTGATCGATTTTTTTTAATTCTCTTTCGTTGATTCTTCCAACATATCCAATTGCGTGAACACCAGTTGCTCCAAGGGGATAGTAGCGGCTGAGATTGCTGTTGATATAGATACCCTTAAAACGGTGACGTTGGACTGAAAATCTGGCTACTTCATCTTCAGTAAGTCGAAAACGTAAGGGAATGCTTTTAAAACGTCGTACTTGTTTCAGTTTCTTTTTAAAACGAGCTAAGTCAGTTGCTTCTATTCTAATGATTTTGCCGAGTTCATGCAGCATTAAATCAAGGTTTTTAACTTCTTCAGGTATTAATTCTAAACTGTAGGAAACCCGATTGTCAGCTAGAAGTACACCATTACGATCATAAATTAATCCACGTGTAGGGGGTAGGGGTAAAATTTTGATGCGATTCTTTTCTGAAAGGGTGACATAACGTTGTTGATCAACTAATTGCAAATTAAACAGGTGAACTACAATTATTCCAAATGATAAGAGCATTATTATCATTGCAATGATGACGCGATTGTTGAAAATTTTTTGCTCTCGATTAGCATCTTTGAGTATTGGTTGTGTTATTAACATTTTTGAGTTTTTTTAAGAAACTTTATAAGTGCGTCGCATATCGCGCAAAATAATAAATAACCAGGGCCATAATAATAGGCTGGTTAATGCGGGGGAAAATAGTGGCTGAGTCATTTCTGGCGATCCAAACAGACTATGTATCCACACGCCGATTAATTGGATCAATACGACGAGGGCAAATACGACTGTCGCTTGTTGCCATCTAGGAAATAAGCGCATTTGCTTATGTAGTTTCACGCTAATATATGCAACTAAACTAAAAGCTAAGGCATGTTGTCCAAATAAGGTATCGTGTAATACGTCAAGGATTATCCCTAGAAACCAACCTGTTGCAATTCCCACCCGTTGCGGAAGAGCAATACACCAATAGATTAAAACTAAGGCTACCCAATCAGGACGCCAAGATATAGCCCAATCAGGTAGAGGTATAATTGCTAAAATAAAGCTGATAAAAAAACTGAGAATGATAACCCAAGTCGCATGATGTTGTTCTACATTCATTTTTTTCACTGATCCGTGTATACTCGATGATTATGAATTAGAATAATTTTAAAGTATGTTGGAGTCCAAAGCTTTGGCCTCCAATTATTATATAATCTTTTAATATCAATAGTATTGATTTAAATTCATATTTTTTTCAAAAAGTCAATAAATAAAAACTTGAGCATCGAGTGTATATATGTACAAATTATTGTGGATTAGTCGTTTGAAATTCATCGTCGATAACGCTGGTTGGTTCTAATTTCCAAATTAATAAAACTTCTCTATTGCGTTCCAAAGCTGATTTAGGCAGAGCTTGTCCTTGTGCATAAGGTTTACCTATGTCAGGATTTACTTGGATGACTGTAGCAACTGGATAGCCCTTAGGAAATTTTTGCCCCGCACCCGAGGTTACAATTAAATCCCCAACTTTGATGCCAGTATTGAGTCCAGTATTGGATAAATAGAGTAATGATAAGCGGTTGATTGTTCCCATCCCTTTTGCAACGGTACGCAATCCAGTTCGCACAACTTGCACTGGTAGTTCATGTTCAGGATCAGTAATTAACATCACAATACTAGAGAATCTACCAACTTGGATTACTTGTCCGATTACGCCTTGGGCATCTATTACTGGTTGATGAGTAAATACCCCATCTGATAAACCTTTATTAATTAATATCTTACGTCTGGATTGATTAATATCAACTGCTAATACTTCAGCCATTTCTACCCGTTCTTGAAATTTTGCTGAAGCACCTAGCGCCC
>JALWSU010000505.1 GCA_026993485.1 Thiotrichaceae bacterium
GAGGTTTTGGAAACCTCGGAGGTTTATCGCCAAAGTCTAAACCTCCGAGGTTTTGGAAACCTCGGAGGTTTGTCGCCAAAGTCTAAACCTCCGAGGTTTTGGAAACCTCGGAGGTTTGTCGCCAAAATATTGCTGGACAGGGTTTGCAACCCCAGCAGTAAAAACCTGTATTTAAACGGGAAAAATAGTTCTCTCCAAATAACCTGGCATTTCCAACAGTTCTAAGGCGATGCCACGCATAATCACTGTCCCCCGCTGACGCTGATTACCACCATCATAAAATTCAAACTGATAAGTTCTTTGCAAGCTTAAGCTACCGCTACTATTACGTCTTAAACGTAATCGCATTAAAACAACTGTATCATCTAAAAATTGTAGCTGCAATTTTTCACAAACTTGTTGACAAATAGCCTTAGCTATTTCCTGACTCCGTTGCGTGTCAAACCAAAACCATGCAACAAAGCCAAGTAGAAACAATAAAATTGCTGAACTCATTATTGGTTAAAAACCAATAACCTTTCCAATAACGAAACCAATAATGGCCCATCACTAGGCTGTAAACTATGTCCCCCTCCACTAGTGACTGTCATTGCTAAACCACGCAAGGCAACGACATTATTCATATCCTGACTATAAGATGGAACCCATTCATCACATGCAGCTCTGACAATCGACACATAAAAAGCCTTTGGATGAGGCTGGCGATTCAGCCAAAATAATAGAGAACTTGGATTCTCCCTAACCAAATCCCTATACAAGCCTTCTGAACGATTAATTGTATCTAAACCCAAAAACGGTGAGATCCAACGAAAAGGACTATCACTCAATAACTCTCCCCATTCAGCTGTCTCAGTTCCCAAATGAGGACTTGCAATAGTAATCAATCCTTTAATTGGGATGCCACTCCTCACCATAACTAAACGTGCAACAACCCCACCAGCAGAATGTCCCACTAAAATCAAAGAATTATCTGGATGTTTCTGCCGCAAGTATCGTAAATAAAAATCCAGATACTGTGCCTGTACAGCTAATGGTGCTTCAGAAGGTAATGTCACTGTATAAACATAGCGTCCAGTTGGACTAACAGGAGTCACCCCAGGCAAAGAAGCATTTGGAAATAAATGTCCACTATCTTGCCAACCAGCAGCTTGCAAAGCTGCAACAATACCCAGCGGTCGCCAACCGCTGCCATCACTTAAATAACCGTGAATAAGTACCAAAGTCTGTCCCGCATAGCTAGACAAACTAAGTGTAGCAATTAACAAAAAACTCAAAATTAGCCTTAACATCTTAGCCATCCTCATTAATTTTCTCAATTAAAGCTTGTAAAACTTCATCAGCCTGTTCATTCGGCACTTGGCAAGACCCTGCCGCTTGATGACCCCCACCGCCATATTTCAACATCAATTTACCAATATTCGTCTTAGAAGAACGGTTAATGATTGAACGTCCCACTGCAAACACAGTGTTTTGCTTATGTAATCCCCATAAAATATGGATAGAAATATTGCACTCAGGATACATAGCGTAAATAATAAAGCGATTTGTGACAAGTATTTCATCCTGATTACGCAAATCCAACACCACCAAATTTTTATACACTTTAGCATTTTTCTCAATCTGCACTAAAGCCTCTCTCTGATGATCAAAAAACAATTCTATACGTTCCCTAACATCAGGTAATTCCAATATCTCATCAATACTGTGCTCTTTACAATAATCAATCAATTCCATCATTAGTTCCGAATTGGAAACACGAAATTTCTTGAAACGCTCTAAGCCAGTACGAGGATCAAGCAAATAATTCAGCAACACCCAACCGTCTGGAAACATTATTTCATTACGGCTAAATTGTGCTGAATCAGCCTTATCTACTGCATTAAGCATCTCCTCACTAATATTAGGAAATACCGTTTTGCCACCATAATAATTGTACACAACGCGGGCAGTGGATGGCGCATCAGGATCAATAATATAATTATCAGGAGTGTTCTCTGATAATCTCAAAATTTCACTTTCATGATGATCAAAAACTAAATGAGCACCTGCTACATAGGGCAAATTAGTGATAATATCATTCTCAGTAATCTCTATTTTTCCATCTTGCATATCCTTCGGATGGACAAATTTAATCTCATTAATTAAATCTAGTTCTTTTAACAACACTGCGCTAATTAAAGCATCAAAATCACTCCGGGTAACTAAACGATATTTTTTTGACATACTTTCTGCTTTCTGCTCCTATTAAAAAGTTAGACAAAGTTGGACATTCGTTGTTTTGGGAATGAGGGACGATTTTCCTAAACAGCTAAACTAATATAAATTAATTTTATCAAATTTACTTAACTGATGTTACGCACTCTCGCTCCCGCATGGGAGCGTCACTGCCATTAAGTTAAGCCAAACCTGCCAGGTTTTAAAAACCTGGCAGGTTTAATTTCTGTTGGAGTTTCAAATTTTCAGGCTTAACTTAATGGCAGTGATGCTGGAGCGTCACTGCT
>JALWSU010000506.1 GCA_026993485.1 Thiotrichaceae bacterium
GGAAACACAGACGAAAGTTCTCTTTTGTCAAAATTAACAAAAATAGAAGGAAACATTTCAGATATATCATCCCATTTTGAAAATGGACATTTTTTTCTCACCAAATATTGTAAAGTATCACTACTTACTCTATATTTTTCTATTCTCTGTAAAAAAATTGATGCAGTTTTTTCATCAAGTATAGGGATATTTATTCTCTCTGGATCAGCATACTCATCATCAGAAATGTCTTGGTCAAAAGCTTCCGCATATTTTATGTCATCTAACATCCAGATTTCTTTTTCAGTCAGATACCATTTCCATTCTCCCTGAAACAAAGTTCCCACAATCACATCAACACCATACGTAATACTAATATTTTGTTTCATATTTATCTAAAAAGTAAAGTAATTTCAATAAGTATTGAGCAATTTTTCTTGCTGTAAATGTTTCCTGGATGTTAGACTCCCTAAACCCCAAGAAGGTACTTCCTTACAATTTCATGAATTTTTTAAGTCCAAAAAATGCATGGTATTTAGCAAAGTGTAAAGCTGTAACCAGAAAATTTGCACAGGCACAGGACAAAAAATTACCCAGATTGTCGCTCATTATTTTTTGATTATTCTACCAGTCCCTGGAATAACACTTCGCTCAATAAACTCAGACCAGCTATGACCAGGTATATCATATGACTCTCCTGGTGTTTTTTTATCAACCAGTACGGGGGCACATCTATTTTGGTTTAAAGGATTTTTCTTATACTTTCTTTGCGGAATGGCACTTGTTCTAATCAAATCAGCTACCCATGTAGGTATATCAAATGTGAATATTTTCCCTCCTGGTCGCTTCTTTAAAAAATAATTAGCATGTGTTGTATCACCCATACTAATAGCAAACGTGGAATTGGGATCTAAAGTTACGTTTCCCTTGTCGTCAAATTCAATTACATTTCTACTAGTTTGATTGATGGAACCACTACCTCCTTGAACACGATATATTGCAGTGTTTTTTCCACTATTATGCACCAACACCCCATCCCCACCAACAAAGTAGTTATGAGCATTGGCAACACTAAAATTGTACACCCGCACCTGCCGCACACGAGAATCGACTTCCTCCACAACCACAGTCGTCCCATTATGCAGCAGTAAAACCTGCCCCACCTTCAAACTACCAGCAGGATTCCACCCTTTCCCTTTAATATAAAAAGGATGTTCCGCAGTAGCCTCAATCTTCTTTCCAGAACTCAGCGTAATTTCAATTAACCGATAAGACTTCTCTCCCTGAATCAAATCCGTAACTTTCTGAAAGCTAGTTTTCCATGTTTATTTAAAAAAGTTGTTGTATGTATAAATATCAGTTAATTGAAATAATATGTTTCCTTTTTTAGATTGGACGCACCCGAAAAGAAAGGCTACGCGCAACGAGATCAAAAAAAACCATGCTCATCTTGGGCTTGGGCTTTTTTGAAAGTTAAATTCAAATTGAAAAACGTGAAGTTAAATAGATTGAATGTGTGCAGTTTTATCGTTATTTAGCTGCGGAGCAGTTCCGATATTATAAAAAATGCCTGGACTTATCGGAGCGTGTACGTACTCAGCCAAAAGTGCGCGAAAAGATGGAAGCACCCTACATCCAGGCTTAACAATTTACATATCATCCAGGCTACGATCGCTAGTTCGTTACATCCAGGCTAGGCTTGCTTAGGTTTATTATGTGTTATTTTGTTCAAAATCAAAACCTAACTCAAGTATGTTTCTTTGATTAACAAAAAATTGTGCCGCTTTTTTTGGTTCTTTAAAAATTTTCTCCCATCTTTCATCACTCGATTCATAACCAACAGCAAATGAACCGTTTTCAAGTTCATGAATATAAAGCATAGAAAACAATTCTATACCATAACCTATACCACATTTAAGAATTTGAGAAATAAGTAAAATTTCTCTATTTTTTGTACTATAAATAATACTCATTTGTTGCAACCTCAACCAGAATTAAAATCTCATTTTTTCTTTTTATTACGCCGTGCAAATGGATTTGGCCCATGTTCAGTAACAGATGATCGAGGTATATGAACTGTTGTTGGGCTGTACAAAGAAATTCCATGTTGTCCTCTGCCTCCTTTGAGTGGTTTTATGTTAGGAACATCACACACTTGAATATACCACTCTATTTTCTCTTTAGGAATACGCAATTTGTTAGCTAAATTTGGTGTTTTTGGTGGTAAGGTAGTAAAATAAACACCAAACGGATGCTTGCCAGGTGGTTGACTAGCCTTAAATACCATTGGAGAACCAGCAGTGATAGCATTATAACTTTGTTTATCAGTGTAATGATAATAATTATTATGCACCAACACCCCATCCAAACCAACAAAATAATTATGAGCATTGGCAACACTAAAGTTAAACACCCGCACCTGCCGCACACGAGAATCGACTTCCTCCACAACCACAGTCGTCCCATTATGCAGCACAAGCACTTCACCAACCTTCAAACTCCCAGCAG
>JALWSU010000507.1:0-889 GCA_026993485.1 Thiotrichaceae bacterium
GTTTTGAACTCACTCAAAATAGTTGACTTCTCTTCAAGATAGCGTATCTTTAATATACTGTAATTTAACTATCATCATGTCGGCTAGCTAAAACTAGCTATAGTATTTTCAGAAAAATAATTTCAGTATAAACCTCCGAGGTTTTGAAAACCTCGGAGGTTTTTGGCAAACTAAACCTCCGAGGTTTTGAAAACCTCGGATGTTTTTGGCCCAAATCTTTTAAATACTATATCAGACATCATAATTTAAAGGAAATGCTATGCTTGTTAAAGAAATTATGACTCGTGCTGTCAAAACGGTTACGCCTGAAACTGGTTTACAAGAAGTCGCATCCCTTATGTGCCTTAATCGTTTCAGTGGTTTACCTGTAATTGAAGGTGAGGACACAATAATTGGCTTTATTGCTGAAAAAGATGTCTTGGGCTACTTATTTCCAGCAGTTAGCGATATTATGACTGGTATGTCCACTCTTGACTTTGAGGCTATGGAATCTGATTACAAAAAAGTCCTACCACTGAAAACCGCCGATCTGATGATCTCAAATGTGATTACGGTTGATCCAGATATGCCCATTTTAAGAGCCGTATCAGTTATGGCTAGGAATAAATTTCGCCGTATTCCTGTTGCCGAAGGCAGAAAATTGGTTGGAATAATCAGTTTAGGTGATATTCACCGGGCTTTGTTTATGAAAAGTTTCTCTGGTAGCTAGTACATTGTCAATTTAATTTTGATTGGTACTTGGAGTCCAAAGCTTTAGCTTTGGGTGGTCATCTCAAAGCTAAAGCTTTGGACTCCAACAACCTCCCTGTTTTTTCCTCATAAAAATCCATGAATTCTCTTAAAACTATCGTCGTTATCCCCGCCCGTATCGGCTCATCGCGTCTACCAA
>JALWSU010000507.1:899-2484 GCA_026993485.1 Thiotrichaceae bacterium
GCCGTATTCCTGTTGCCGAAGGCAGAAAATTGGTTGGAATAATCAGTTTAGGTGATATTCACCGGGCTTTGTTTATGAAAAGTTTCTCTGGTAGCTAGTATCTTGTCAATTTAATCTTGACGAGTAATTTGGAGTCCAAAGCTAAAGCTTTGGACTCCAACAACCTCCCTGTTTTTTCCTCATAAAAATCCATGAATTCTCTTAAAACTATCGTCGTTATCCCCGCCCGTATCGGCTCATCGCGTCTACCAAACAAGGTACTTGCAGATATTAATGGTCATCCAATGATATGGCATGTTTATCAGCGTTGTCTACAAAGTAGCAAAGTTGATGAAGTCCATATTGCTACCGATTCTGAAACAGTAGTTGCAGCCGTGCAAAGTTGGGGTGGCAAAGTCTGGATGACTAATAGCAATTGTGCATCAGGTACAGAGCGCATTGTTGCGATTTTAGATCAATTAGATGCTGATATTATCGTTAATGTACAAGGCGATCAGCCCTTGATTAATCCAGAAATAATTGACCAACTAATTGAAGTTTTTGAAAAAACCGAACCTTTACCCGATATTGTCACGCCTGCTTGTGCGATTCAAGATGAAAAAATCTTTGATCCTAACCTAGTTAAAATTACTCGACGGCATGATGGCTACGCGCTTTATTTTTCCCGTCACCCAATACCATATATTCGTGATATTAAAACCGAAGATTGGCCAAAAAAGACTACATTTTGGGGACATGTAGGCATTTACGGCTATCGGCGGCAAGTGCTTGAAGAATATCATTCTCTACCCCAAAGTCCCTTAGAAGAAAGCGAAAAATTAGAACAATTGCGCTTTTTGCAAGCAGGCAAAAGTATTTTGACATTTGTAACCGAAAATTACCCGATTTCTGTTGACACAATTGCGGATTTAGAAAAGGTGCGGCAGTTTTTTATTTAACATATTGAATATGATACATATTTTAATACCAGATTTATTCAATCATCCTAATCATGGAATCGCAAAATTACGCTTAGATTTTTTAGAACGCTTATTATCTAAAGCCAAAATAGAAAACTGGGAATATGCAGAAACCGAAAACAGCCTGTTCAGCCTATTTGGTGTACCTATCAATACTGGCATTGCACCATTAACCCGCCTATTTGATGCTAACGATAATAGCAATAAAATTTGGTTACGCGCCGATCCCGTTTATTTACGCACTGATAGAGATCGTGTCTTTTTATTCGATGCCGCTTCCGCTTTTAATATCACCCAAGCCGAAGCCAATGCCTTCATTGAAGAAATTAATGCCTTCTATGCAGAAGATGGACTAGAATTTTCCGCACCCACACCCACGCGCTGGTATGTTTCTCTAAATAAATATCCCGACTTGATAACCCAGCCATTAGACAAGGTACTTGCCAGAGACATTTATGACTATATGCCAAAAGGCAAAGACAAAATAGAATGGCGACAAAGACTCAACGAACTGCAAATGCTATTGCATCAAAGTCAAATTAACACGAACAGAGTAGAGCGAGGCGAAGTGCCAATCAATAGCCTTTGGTTTTGGGGATTAGGCAAATTACCCGAACCACCAGCTC
>JALWSU010000508.1 GCA_026993485.1 Thiotrichaceae bacterium
CTATATATTACAAATAGGAATTATGATTATTTATTAGCTTATACCGTTGAAGATTCCATTATAGCCGCTGGTACAGCTATGGATTGGTTAGATGCTCGTATGAGACAAGAAGGAGTGTGACTTTTTTGTGGGCGGAATAGTTTTCCAGCTGGGACTTTGGTTGAGACGGAATCTGGGAAAAAGCTAATTGAGGATGTGAAAATTGGTGATAGGGTTCTGGCGTTTGATGAGAAATCTGGGACGACTAGTTTTCATAAAGTTACTGATTTGATTCAGGGATAGGAGTCGTATCGGTTGGTTGAGATTACGCTGAGTTCGGGAAAGAAGATTGAGGCTACGGCGGAACATCCTTTTTATATCAAAGGGAAAGGGTGGAATCCTGCTGCTAGTTTGAAGGTTGGACAGGTGCTGGTGCTGCATAATGGGACGACTGTTGTTGTGGAGGAAGTCGATTCTCGTGTGCGGCAGGTGCGGGTGTTTAATTTTAGTGTTGCCAATGCTCATTCCTATTTTGTTGGTGGGGATGGGGTGTTGGTGCATAATGCTCAAAATGGTCCTTCAGCAAAAGGAAGGGCAATGCAGCGTGCTCATAAATTGAAAAAGCAATTGAGTAAAAATAAATTACCTACAACGACTTCTGCTGCTGTCAATCGCAAAACTGGCTTTGTCTATTATGGCTATAGTGGTGATAAACCTAATATCATTCATCCGGCATTACGTAGGCGTATGCCAGAGAATAGTTTAGAAAAATGGCCAGTGAATAATTGTGCGGAATTTAGTGCTTGTAATAAAGCTCTTTTGAAAGGAGCATGTTTTAATGATTTGGAGGTGTATACAGTTCTAACCGAAGAAGTAAAACCTTATAGAAGATGCAAAAATTGTCGTATAACTACTGCAGGAGTAAAAACTAAAAGTGAGAAAAACTATTACTACAAACGTTAAAATGTGATACTAAAAAATCAAGTTTTTAGCACTTGACATTTATGATTGCTGAATCATTAATAACTTAACCAAATGTGCTATTATCCATAATTTCTTAGCTAATAGCTATATAATAAATATTAAACTGTTGAAAGTATTGAAATACTAGCACATTAATCAAGTCAAGAAGAACTTGATTAATTATACAACAAAAATGTGAAAAAAAAGTTGATAAATAAAATGGTGGAGACTTAAAGGTTAAAATTCTGTAAAATGGAGGTTTTTAGAAGGCATATTTTCCTTTATAAGCAATGGAAAGGAATGTCTCATGCTCCATTTTGTTGGATTATCAATATAATACTTTGTTATATGAAAATTTTGGTACCGAGAATAAAAATATTATTAATCTATAGTTATAATAAATATATCCCACTATTCACTTATTGAGTAAAATAGTCTGTTGTCAAAGTTAGCAACGGTATCAAAATTAATAAAGATAACATTAAAGCATTAGTTATTGATTGATAATAAATCAATTTTAAAAATAGTGGGATAAGTTCATCGATTGTTTAATAATTAATTGCCTTGTTTAGCTTATATAGTATGAGGTAATTTATTTGAGGTTATATCTCAACTTAACTAAAATGAGGATTTGTTATGAAAATGTCATCGAAAACCAAAAAACTGCTTAAAAAGTCAGGTTGGTATGAAGGTATGGTATTTGAAACGGGAGGATATGAAAAAAAGCTATTAAAATTAGGATTGCCATTACATGAAGCGGCTAAAAATTTTTTGCGTTCATTTGGGGGATTATATATATCTTATCCTAATCCTGTTGATCCTTCTTTATGGAATAGATTTCATTTTAATGCTTACAAAGCTGCTAAAGGAATGCATCCCAAACGGTTAAAAAGTCATGAACACCAGTTGGGAATACAACTTTCTATAATAGGAACTGAAGCAGAAGATTATATATTGCTTATGATGGATGAAAATGGAAAGGTTTATGCTGATATGGACCATGTTTTATATTTAGTTGGCGAATCTGGAATAGAGGCCATAGAAAATATATGTCAAGGAAAAAAAATGATAAAAGTAGAATAATTGGGGTCAAAATAATTGAATAATTGTGATCAGAGTAAAATTAATAGGGTGAGTTTGCTTTCTTTGGGGCAATGGTTGAAACTGAATCTGGGAAGAAGCCGATTGAGGAGGTAAAAATCGGTGAAAAGGTTTTGGCGTTTGATGAGAAATCTGGGACGACTAGTTTTCAGCCAGTTACGGATTTGATTCAGGGAGAGAAGTCGTATCGCTTGATTGAAATTACGCTGAGTTCTGGAAAGAAGATTGAGGCTACAGCGGAACATCCTTTTTATATCAAAGGTAAAGGCTGGAATCCGGCTGGGAGTTTGAAGGTTGGACAGGTGCTGGTGCTGCATAATGGGACGACTGTTGTTGTGGAGGAAGTTGATTCTCGTGTGCAGCAGGTGCGGGTGTACAATTTTAGTGTTGCCAATGCTCATAACTACTTTGTGGGTGGGGATGGGGTG